>NZ_JAPEHS010000025.1:0-33625 GCF_028823565.1 Psychrobacter sp. A3 | reverse complement strand
CTAACTATAACCTCATGAAAACACTAAAGTTACGCATTAAAGACAAACATGCAAACCAGCTAAACAAAATAGCTGGGAGTGTTAACTATGCGTGGAACTATGTTAATGACCTGAGTTACAAACACCTACAAAAGACTGGTAAATTCTTTAGTGCCTACGACCTTAACGAATACACCAAAGGTAGTGGTGAGTATTTAGGCTTGCACAGCCAAACTTTGCAAGCCATTAACGAGACTCACACCAAATCTCGCAAGCAATTTAAAAAAGCCAAACTTAACTGGCGAACCAACCGACCCGATGCCAAACGTAAATCACTGGGCTGGATACCATTTAAGAAATCTGCTATCAAGCATCTACATAGCAAACAAACGGGAAACAAAGCACTTAAATCAACCATACAGCTATCGCTCTCTAAAGGTCAAAAGCTCATCATAGATGTCTTTGATAGCTACAACCTAAGCCTGTATCAAATCAACACGCTTGAGATAGTGCAAGACAGCCGTAATCGTTGGTATGCCTGTATTACTGTCAAAGAATACCCAAAACAACCATGCGGAACAGGTAGTGTAGGCATAGATTTAGGCTTAAAAGAGTCTGCTACCACATCAAACGGTGACAAGCTGACAACCAAACAAACGCAAAAGTGGGCTGAAAGGCTTGCAATAGCTCAACGAGCGAAAAACAAACATCGTGTCAAAGCAATACACGCCAAAATCAAAAATTCAAGACTAGATGCAATTCATAAATTCACCACCAAGCTTGCTAAGGATAACGCCTTAATTGTGGTTGGTGATGTTAAATCACGCTCATTCACAAGTAAGAAAACCAACCTAGCTAAATCAACATACGATGCAGGATGGTTTGAACTCAAAAGACAACTGGAATATAAATGCAAGTATGCAGGTTGTCAGCTTGAGATAGTAAATGAGAGTTACACTACCCAAACCTGTTCGTGCTGCCTTAAAATAAGCGATAGTAGTCCGAAAGGTAGAGCAGGTCTTGGAATCAGAGGATGGAGGTGTGCTGAGTGTGGCACATGGCATGATAGAGATATCAATGCCGCTAAGAACATCCTTGCGGTCGGGCTTGACCGTCTTGCAGAAGGAATCCCCTCACTTTAGGGAGGGGAGGAAGTCAATGAGTCATACAGCAAACTAAATTATGAGTCGGCTTTGGCATTGTTGGGCGTCAAAAGCTCTCTTTCTAAGTAGTGAATGTTTTGGGCTTCATGGACAAAATTGTCATCCGCCAAAATCACATCTCGATGCAGCGGTATATTGGTTTTGATGCCTTCAATGACGAGCTCATCAAGCGCATGCAGGGTCTTGGACACCGCTTGTTGGCGCGTTTGACCATGGCAAATCAGCTTGCCAATGAGTGAGTCATAATAGGTCGGTATTTCATAGCCAGGGTAGAGGTGTGAATCAAAACGCACGCCTGCACCGCTTGGTGTAAACAGCTGCGAGATGGTGCCTGGGCAAGGGACAAAAGTAGCGGCGTCCTCGGCATTGATACGGCACTCAATCGCATGACCTTGTACTTCGATCTCGCTTTGACGATAAGACAGGCCATAACCGGCTGCGATTTTGAGCTGTTCGACGACCACATCGATACCGGTGATCATCTCAGTCACAGGATGCTCTACTTGCACGCGCGTGTTCATCTCGATAAAGAAAAACTCATTGTTTTCGAACAAAAACTCAAAGGTGCCCGCGCCGCGATATTTGACCAGCTCGCACGCTCTTACGCAGGCTTTTAAGATAGGCTCGCGCACATCGTCTGGAATATCAGGGGCAGGGGCTTCTTCTAGTACTTTTTGGTGACGGCGCTGTAGTGAGCAATCACGGTCATAGAGGTGAATGGCGTTACCATTACCATCCCCTAATACTTGTATCTCTACGTGGCGCGGGTTTTGTAGATAGCGCTCCATATAGACGGTGTCATCACCGAACCACAGCTCCGCTTCTTGTTTGGCGGCTTGTACTTGTCCAATCAGCTCATCAAAACGCTCGACCACGCGCATGCCGCGACCACCACCACCAGCGGCAGCTTTGATCAAAAGAGGAAAGCCGATATTGCGGGCTTGCTCTTCGGCATTGTGCAAGGTAACTGCGCCCACAGAGCCTGGAACGGTTGGCACGCCTGCTTTTTTCATGGCATTAATCGCCGAGACTTTGTTGCCCATTAAGCGGATATGATCGGCATTAGGACCGACGAAGGTCAGTCCTGCTTCTTCTACTTGTTCAGCAAATTCAGCATTTTCAGATAAAAAACCGTAGCCTGGATGGATGGCGTCAGCACCCGTTATTTCTGCCGCCGTCAAGATCGTATTGATATCGAGGTAGCTTTGGTTGGCATTGGGTTTGCCGATACAGATAGCTTCGTCAACAAAGCGCAGATGCATAAGATTGGCATCTGCGGTGGAGTAGACGCCGACGGTTTCGATACCTAACGCCTTACAGGCTCGGACGATACGTAGGGCGATTTCACCTCTATTGGCAATGAGCAGTTTTTTTATCATGGGGTCATCCTTTTTGACGCGGCAGACATTGATTGAGCCTTGATGGGGAGCTTCGGCATTTGATATCTGTATTCGGCATCGGTAGATAGTGACAGCTTACAACAACGTGAAACGGTATAAAGTGCCAAAATAAGGTGCCGAAATAAAGTGCTAAAGACTCAATCAGTATGGAGTAAAGTGAGGCAAATATCGTTACGCTTTATAGCGTATGACAGGTTGACCGAACTGTACAACTTCAGAGTTATCTACCAAAATCTCGTCAATGACACCGCTTTGGGTGGCCTCAAGAGGGTTCATGATTTTCATCGCTTCGATAATACCAAGCGTGTCGCCCGCTTGTACTTTTTGGCCGACCTTAACAAACGGTGGATCATTGGGGCTTGGGGCAGAATAAAAAACGCCAACCATTGGCGATGTCTCAACGCTACCTGCCTTTGCTGCTGGTTTTGTATCTGCAGCCACTGGTGCTGCGCCAGCAGTAGGAGCGGCCATCATGGTCGGTACAGGGGCATCATAGTGACGAGTGAGACTGATGTGTTCGTCATCAGAGCTGATTTCTAGATTGACCAGTTCACTTTCTTCCATGAGGGCGATGAGGGTGCGTATTTTTTCAATATCCATAGTTTTTATCTTGCCTTGTACTAAATTCGAGAAATAGTGTAACTAAATATTGTTTGATTGCTAATGATACCTAGATTCAGGCCAATGAGCAATCAATGTACAGTTGTTAACTGAGAATTTTTACATATTTTGACGTAATCTAGCTGTTTTAGTAAGAAACCCACTACGATTTATCATTATCGATGTGGTTTTTAAGCCAAGCTGCTTGTACATCGTGCTGCGTCCGGTCGTACATTTGTATGATGGTCCTAACCCCAAAGCGCCGTTAGACGTCTTTGTTGATAACGCAAACGTAGCGTCAACAAGATAGAGGATAAAAACAGCCCCGTAATCAGTGCCATCCAAAACCCTTGGGCGCCGACATCGGTGAAACGTACCAAATAAATCCCCAGCGGCAATGCCACCACCCAATAACAAAACAACGTCACCCACATCGGTACAGTAGTGTCCTGCATACCGCGCAGTATCCCCGCGACATTGACCTGCCAGCCGTCAAACAGCTGATAACCAAGAGCAAATACCAGCAAATGCATAGACTGAGCGATGACCGCAGGGTTGTCGGTAAAGGCTGCTGCCAGCTGTGGTCGAAATAGCCAAACCCCTAGCATACATGTGAGGGCAATGAGTATCGTCCAGGTCAGCCCCGTTGCCTGTACTTGACGCAGTGCCAGCAGGTTTTTTTCGCCAAAACGATTGGATATCATGATGGTCAGTGCCATCGCGACCGATATTGGTATCATAAACAGCTGAGAGGTCACCGCCAGTGCGACTTGATGCGATGCGGTCGCCAGCTCGCCGAGCGGACTGATGACAAGCGCGCCCAAACTAAAGAGGCTCGCCTCAAAAAAGATAGAAATACCAATAGGAATGCCAAGTTTTAGCAGTTTTTTGATTTGCTGACGGTTAGGACTAGCAAAACCATAAAAAAAGCGGGTACTGGCAAATTGTTGCCGTTTGGTAAAGCTGGTATAGGTAGCAAGCAGTAGCACGTTTATCCATAGTACCAAAGCTGTGGCCACACCGCAGCCTGCACCGCCCATCTCAGGCATCCCAAACAAACCATGAATGAAAATATAGTTAAGTGGGATGTCCGCTAACAGACCAATGATGCTGATAATGGTTACCGGCTCAGGCCGACCCAATGCTTCGCAGTAGCTGCGAAGGACAGCATAAACGGCCAGCGCGGGAAACCCAAACGATACACCATGTAGGTACTGTGTCGCTATCGGCTGGATGTTTGCTGGTACGCCCATGATACCAAGAATATTGGGTGCCAAATTCACAATTATGAAGCCAACAATACCGATAACCCCAGCAGTCCACAAAGACTGCTGGGTGATATGAGGTACTTTACTGTGTGCGTTTTGTCCGATGGCCTCACCGATCAAAGGCGTGGTGGCAATCAAGATGCCAGTGGCCAATAAAAACAGCGGCAGCCAGATACCAGAGCCGACAGCCACGGCCGCCAAATCAAGCGCTGAGACCTGACCTGCCATGATGGCATCTACCACACCCAGCGCCGCCTGACAAAACTGGGTAATCAAAATAGGAAGTGCCAGCACGCCCAAGCGTAAGCTGTAGCTTCTAAAATCTCTAAAAGATAATGGGAAAACCATAGTGAGCAACTTTTTATTCTTGACGATAATGATCGTTGAGGCGTCAAACGCGCCATCAACAAATGAATAGGGAAACAGCCACACCATTTTCAAAGCGTTCAATCATAAGAACTAAAGCCAGCAAGTATCGTACGGCAATTGGCGTGCTGCTCTAAAAATCGTACTGGCAGACTGCCATAAGCTATATATTGCACTCTTTGAAAATGGTATAAGATGATGATGCCGATAATTTATATGGACAAGCGCATATAGACTAGGGCGTGTCTTCAATTCACTCGATAGTTATCTAAATGGGCTAAAAATGGCAAAGTCTAGACACCAAAATAAAAATAACCCGTCAATTCACTAGGGGAATTGACAGGTCATCATTAGATAAGATGGTAAAGAAGCCGCCCCCTGATGTCAACGTTTTAACGCGTCATATATGACTGTAAAAACACCACCGGAGCGTAGTCGCCCATGAGTCACAAGTTATAGACTATAAATCATAGGTTACGAGACATAGGCCATAAAGCTTGAGCCAAGAGAAAGGCTATGCTGCGCTTATTTATAATGATTCAGGCAAGTCTTGCACCACCGCTTGATAGCCGATCAGATCGTTTGCCGCGTCAAAGGCTTGTACAACGATAGCGTAGTTGGTCGAGCTAGCTGGGATAAGCGGAGAAAATGCCGTCTCACCAGCGGTCAATACCAGATTTTGTACATAGCCGTTTGCGCCAGTCTCTGCTTTGTTGATATCGATTTGGCTGACCAGTATATATTGTGTGTTTCGCGGGTTTTGCCATGTCGCGACTTTTTGACTACCATTGCCGCTGACATCTACATTCAGCTCACCTAGGCGGTAATCAAGTGGGTAGGTCTTAAAGTTAGAGCGGTCGCTGATGGTATAAGTGACATTGCAGTTTTTCTCGCTACTGGTTAGGGTTTGTCCGCCCAGACCGTCCTGATACTCAAAGCTGCCTTGCCACGGGGTACCCGTTTGTTGTTTCTCAAAGCTACCTGCAAAGGTGGTAAATAGGTTTGGTGTCTCAATGCCCAGGTCATTGACATACTTCACATCCAAAAACGCTAGCGTATCGAGGCTGCCGGTCACTTTGCCTGCGATATAGTTGTCTACTTTGATTGCAGAGTTGATGCCCAGTGTGTTGTTTTCTTGACAAGCTTGTTGCTGGTAGCTAAAACTACCATCGACGCTGCCTACACCGTCTTTGCTGATGTCAAAATAGACAGCGCCGATATCGATGTCACTATCATCGCCGTCCTCAATTTCAACGAAGTGTCCGACATACAAGCCGCCGAGGCCGCCTTCTGGGGTGAGCTTATCTAAGAAGTTGTCTAGCGACTCTTCTGGCAAAAACACGGACTCCAAAATCTCAGCCATGCTTTTTTCGTCATCGCTCAGTTTGTCTTCTACCTCTTTATACTCTTCTTTGACCTTGTCTTCTATGCGATCATATTCGTCTTTTACCTGATCCTCAATACGATCATATTCCTCTTTGACTTTGTCACCATCACTGCCGCAGGCGCTGAGGGTCAGACTAGCCATGCTTAACGTTAATGCTGATAATAATTTGGGTGCGCTCATAAATGCGTCCTGATGATAAGTTGGCAGTGACTTAGCCATAAAAAAAAGAAGGTATTGCGACATTTGTAATATAGCAGAATTTAAATAGCAAACGCACAGATAAATGTGCATAGATGCCAGCAGGTTTCTTACTCAATCGTTACACAGTCAACCGAGGTCAATCGGACAGTAACATTGATGTTTCGGCCATGTCTAAAATAGCGTACCAGTGTCTGGGCGTCAAAGGCATCACCGTCAGCTGCTCACAACCTTTTTTGAGTAATAATGAGTCCTCTAGCGCAGGCAGGGATTTAAGCGCTGATAAAGGCAAAACGTCGGTGAATGCTTGTTCAAAAGTGACGTCTACCATATACCAGCGCGGCTGATCTTCAGTGGCGATGGGGTCATAGTGACGATGCTCAGGATGGAATTGGCTGGGGTCAGGGTAGCCCGCCTTACTGATGGTCATGATACCAGCAACTCCAGAAGGCTTGGCGCTGGAGTGATAAAAAAACACCTTGTCACCGACTTGCATATCGTCGCGCATAAAGTTGCGTGCACGGTAATTGCGCACGCCATCCCAGTGCTCCGTACCTAGACGCTGTAAATCATCGATGCCAAAAAAAGTAGGGTTGGATTTCATGAGCCAATAGGCCATCGTATTTTCCTTTTGTTATTATTGAGTGGTTGCTTTTGATCATTACGCGCTCAATATATAGTCGCTATACAGTCATTTATGCCAATATCTGCTCCTGTAAATGGCTGTCAGTATGATTTTATCATCCTGCGCTTTTCTTTATACTGTGTAGTCGTTATCCTAGTGCTGCTTTTTGCTCATCATCGCCGCACGTTATTTTTCGCATTGTTGGTTATTCGTTTTTGAATAGCTTTTTTTAATAGATACCTTTGTTATGTCAAACACCCAAGCAGTTAATTTATCTAATGATAGCTACGACCATAAGATGATATCTAATGCAGGTAGGCTGGAGGTGGGCGAGATCCCATTGGCGCTCTACATTCATATTCCGTGGTGCGTAAAAAAATGCCCTTATTGTGATTTTAATTCACACGAGCTGCCAGCGGATACGCAGCTGTCTATGTATGATGAGTATGTCGATGCGCTGTTAGACGATGCGCTTATGCAGCAGCCGCTGTCCCAAGGGCGAGCGGTCAGTTCGATTTTTATCGGCGGTGGTACACCGTCGCTATTACCAATCGCTCACTATCAGCGACTGTTTACAGGGCTAAAAGAGATATTTTGTTTTGCTGCTGATATCGAAGTGACGATGGAGGCCAACCCAGGGACGCTCGAGCATGCGCCCTTTGCTCAGTATCTAGACGTGGGTATCAACCGCTTGTCTATCGGTGTGCAAAGCTTTGCCGCTGATAAGCTGACAACGCTTGGGCGTATTCATGATCCTGCGCAGGCGCTGTCCGCGATCCGTGCAGCTCGGCTGGCTGGGTTTGAGCGGGTCAATGTGGATTTGATGCATGGGTTGCCGCAGCAGACTTATCAAGAAGCATTGGCCGATATTCAGATGGCGCATGAAGCGGGGGCGACACATCTGTCTTGGTATCAGCTGACGATTGAGCCAAATACGGTATTTTATCGTAGCCAGCCTATATTGCCAAACGAGGACAATCTGGCCGATATTGAAAAGGCGGGTCAGGCGCTATTGCAGCAGCTTGGCTACACCAATTATGAAGTATCTGCTTGGGCAGGCTCGTGTGATAAGCCATGCCGACACAATGTGAACTATTGGCAGTTTGGTGATTACTTAGCGATTGGCGCGGGTGCTCATGGCAAAATCACTATTGCAAGTGATGCCCTAGATCATGCAGCATTTGACACAAACAACGAGTTACATGCGCAGTCTGGTATCTATCGTTTTAGTAAATCGCGCTTGCCAAAAGACTATATGGATTATCACCGTGTCAGTACCGATGACACTAGCTTGAAGGCCCCAAAGATGGTCGGTTGGAGCGCTATTGCTAGCGACGAATTGGTGAGCGAGTTTATGCTCAATGCGCTCAGACTACATGATGGGGTAACATGGCAGTTATTTGAGGCGCGTACAGGAATGAGTTATAAGGACATCGCTGATTCGGTAGAGAGGTTAGTAGCTAAAGGCTTGTTAACTGAGTCGACTGAAAAACTGCAAACGACGGCATTAGGTCGGCGCTATCTCAATCAAATATTGCGCGCGTTTTTATAGCGTCTGATAGCTATGATCAAAGCTGTAGACATAAAAAAAGGCTTATCAAATCAATGATAAGCCCTTCGAAAATCTAAAAACCAATTATTAGATTTTGTTTTGAACGTCTTGTGCGCCGTCAGTTACAGCGTTGCCTGCGCTTTCAACGTCTTGGCCTAGACCTTTAAAGGTGTTGCAACCAGTTAAAACAAACATAGCAGTCAAAGATGCGATGATTACTTTTTTCATAATAATATCCTCAAGATAAATCGATTGTTATAAATAATGACAGTAACACTTAGTATGGTACCAAGGCTTACTGTAGGGCTGCTAGATAGCAGAGCGGAATGTAGACACTGTCTTGCTATCCGTTACAGATATCATAGTGAAAGTTAAAAACCATGCACAGTATCAAAATGTAATTATTGGCAGTAAACTGTAACTTATGATTACTTACTGATGTTCTCTATAGCCGAATTCAAATAAATCGGATATATGGCGATCAAGCCGCTCAATGCGATCAATAAAACGTTGGTTTTCTTGGGTGCTGTGCCTGCGCTGCTTAAGTCTGAGAAAAACAGCTTTTCATCTTACTGTATCGTTTTTATATCAGACTGACTGTATAAAATTTAGACCACTCACGGAGTTTGTATGACCATTCATATTGTGCTGGTAGCCCCCAAAATGCCCAGCAATACCGGCAATATCATTCGTTTATGTGCCAATACAGGCGCGCAGCTGCATTTGGTTAGGCCATTAGGGTTTGAGCTTGATGATAAAAAACTGCGCCGTGCAGGACTGGATTATCATGAGTACACGCATATGCAGGTTCACGATGATTGGCCAGCTGCCAGACGTGCGCTACAAGCGGCGGATTGTCATACCATTACTGCTCTGACTACCAAGCTGAGCCAGCCTTTTTATGACTATGATTTTGGCGGAGGACCGGATAATGAGACTGGCCAGATGCCAAACATCGCGTTGGTCTTTGGCTCAGAGACGGCTGGTCTGGCAGATGATATCCGAGAGGATATTGGCGCGGCTCATTGGCTGCGCTTGCCGATGCTGGCGGACTCGCGCAGTCTTAATTTGTCCAATAGTGTGGCGATATGCTTGTACGAAATTTGGCGCCAGCAGGGGTTTGTAGGCGATGAAGGGCGCAGTATCGGCTATGAGAGCTTGACGGTGTATGATCCAAAATAGTGCTACTGGCCATGGCTGCTATCAACTACAAACTATAAACAGTTCGGCGGTTTGGGCAAGCCTGCCAAGCGATTGACATGGCGCGCCACCAGTCCTGTGTTAAACAGCTGTTGTAGCTTTTGATTGCTGATATCGTACTCGGGCAGGGTTTTTTGTAGCCATTTGATCAGTGGACGGGTGGCTGGTGGGTGGTTGAATTTGGCAAAAAACGCGCGTACCTGCAGCAAAACCTGCAAGTGCTCCTCTGCTAGCTGTACCTCTAAGGTATCGGCTAGCTGTTGGGCGATGGCAGGCGTCCAAATGGTGTGGTCACATAGATGGCCGTCTTGATCCAATTCAATAGCGGGCTGTGCGGCATGGGTTGTATTATCGTTCATAGGGCAATGGTCACCACTTTATCAAATTTAGCATGATTGCTATCGATGCTTCCTGTCAGTGCGACCCATTGTTGATCGCTTAGTATTGCACTGAGTTTGGTATCTAGCTGTAATTGCTCAACGGCGCTGGTCGTGAGCTGCGCGATATCATCGCTCAGCGCATATATAGCCGCGATACCGTCTATGTCTTTGTCAGCCAAATAAGCATTGAGCCAGTCGATAAATGCAGCCGTCGTCCCCAATAACAAGATGCTATCACCGCGCTGCCAAGTGCGAGACATCTCGTCTGTGCAGCGTCTTAGCGTATCTATGCTGCTATGTAATTGATATAAAGTTGCCATGATAATGTCCAAATTATATCCAGCCGCTTGCGTCTATCGATGCCTATGCGTTATCGGTAAGCACAAACGCCAAATGGATGGTGGTTTTGATATAGTTGTGTGAGCTTGTACAGATTTTGACAAAGGGTTGAATTATCAAAAGGTTAAGATTTGCTCGAAGTCTGCTGCAGGTATCACTTCTGGGACCAATATCAGCTGTGAGGCCAGATCAGTAGGCAGCATACCTGTGACCCAGCCGCTAAAGACATCGTCAGGCAGCCACGCCGCTGGCATGTCATAGAGCTCAAGCGATTGTATCATCCCGTGCAAACGTGACTCTGGCTGCATCAGCAAGCCAAAGACAGGCGCATCTAGATACAGCTGCACATCATGACCAAAGGTCGCCAGCGTTAGTGCCAACGCGCAGCCTTCATAGCTGGCCATTTCGGTTGGCGTATGCAGCTTAATCAATAATTTCATAGAAATCTCCTACTTAAATGTGCTGATGAGTTGGGCTGAGCTTATATCGCTTGAGGTGATCAAAACTGTATCAACCGGCCATCAGCCTGCATCATCATTGCCAGCTCACTTAGACCGACCAAGGTAAATCCTGCGGCCAGATTATCCCCGCTTAGCTGATGGCGGGCGCTGTTATCGGTATCACTAATACCGCGACCGAGTGCGGTACTGACGCAGACCGGTAGCGACAGCTGATACTGTTCTGCCAGATTTTGCCATGCTTTGGCCATATCAAGCTGGTCTGCCGATTGCCAGCGCAAGCGATTGGCCGTATGTGCGCCGTCGCCATAAAAAAACACGTTTAAGGTATGACTGCTGTCATCTGCTGGGCGCGCGCTGAGATAGGCACGAGCATAACGCAGGGCTAAATGGGCGAGAGGATGGCTGGGATCAGCCGTCACTAACAGCAAAGGGGTCGTGGTGGTCATAGGAGGTCTTATCTATCATTTGTGCTAAAGTGGTTTATGCTACCATAAAGCGGCCAAAAGCAGATAGGATCACTGTGAATGAATGGGGTTTTCTACCAAGTTTACCAGATATAGACATATTAGGTGTCGTGATGGGAGCTGGTGACTGCTTCGTAATAAAAAATAATAAACTTATGGGCTAGGTTCACGTAGTCTTATCACTCTATGTAAGGAGTTTCTTTTTCTATGTTACCTGCTATGTCTTCACGCTCGACCCATGGTACAGACTATCAGCCGACCGCAGAGCAGCTGCAGATATTACGCACTGCCAGTGAGTTTGCTTATCAGATTTGGGAGAGTCGGACAGTCTCTTGTCAGACGTTTTTGCGTAGCTATCCGCTGGATCAAACCCTCACACGCCAGCAAATCGATGACTTAATCCAAGACTATACGTTGGATGAAAACTACCAACTCGCTGATGAGGCCAAAGTGATGAGTGGTCTTCGCCATCTGCGCACTTTGCTGATGATGCGCTGGATTTGGCAAGACGCGCTGCACATGATAGCGCTTGAGCAATTGACCGATGAGCTGTCGGAGTTTGCAGACGGCTGTATCTTTTTTGCCAAGAATTATACCTACCAGCATCTGATCAAAAAGTACGGCGAGCCGACTTTTATCAATGCGCAGGGTCAAGTACAAACAGACGACATGGCGATTATGGCCATGGGAAAACTTGGCGCGCATGAGCTGAATTTATCCAGCGATATCGACCTTATCTTTGTCCATCAAGCGCGCGGTGAGACCAATGGCGACAAAACCAAGGGCACACGCAGCATAGACAATAAGCGCTTTATGACAAGGCTTGGTCAAGGCATCATTAAATTGCTTGATAATAATACCGCAGATGGCTTTGTGTTTCGTGTCGATATGCGCCTGCGTCCATGGGGTGATGGCAGCGACTTGGCCATTCATTTGTCTGCGTTACAAAAATACTTTTCATTACACGGGCGCGCATGGGAGCGTTTTGCTTGGCTCAAGGCTCGTGTGGTCGGTCATATAGAGCCGCCATTTGATGAGCAGATACAAGCGCTCATCAAACCCTTTGTCTTTCGCTATTATGTAGATTATAGTGCGTTTTCGGCGCTCAGAGAGATGAAGTCTTTGATTCAAAACCAAGTGGTTCAGCGCGAGGATTTGGACAATATCAAGCTTGGTGCAGGCGGTATCAGAGATATCGAGTTTATCGTTCAGGCGTTTCAGCTTATCTATGGCGGCAGGCACCCACAGCTACAGATCAAATCCTGCCTGCAAGCGATGCAGGCATTGTACACGCTTGAGTATTTAGAGCGTAGTACCTACGAGCAGCTACAAGCAGCCTATCGGTTTTTGCGCCGACTCGAGCATGGCATTCAGGCAATCAATGACCAGCAGACCCAGCGTCTGCCTCATGATCGGCAGTGGCAGCACAATCTGGCGATTACCCTTGGTTTTGCTAATTGGGAAGGATTATTAAGTACGCTCAACCATCATCGGCACAATGTCAATGTGCCCTTTGAGCGTATGGTCACCGAGCGGCAGATACCCGACCACGAAGATACCGACCTTGAGCCGGAGCAGCTAGATGCGCAAATCGCCCGCTTAAATGAGGTGTTGACAGAAGACAATCGTGAGCTGCTACAAGGGTTTTGGCAGTCAAAAATGGTCGCCAATCTGAGCGATGAGGCTCGTGAGCGTTTGGATGATGCTTATCCGGTCATTGTCCATGCCTTGCTTGCTCATCAAGAGCAGCAGCAACTGGCAAACACCGCACTGCCGCGGCTCATCTCCTTACTCGAGGCGATTTGCCGCCGCTCTATCTATTTGGTGATGATCGCCGAAAACCCCAACGCCACCATTGAGCTGATTCCAATGCTCTCAGCCAGCCCTTGGATTGCCAAAGAGCTGGCGCAGTATCCGGTGCTACTCGATACTTTTTTGCAGCAGCGCTATCGTCACCTGCCAGACAAGCTTGAGCTACGTGATATTTTGCGGCAACAGTTATTGCGCGTCGAGCCCAATGACGAAGAAAAGCTACTGAGCGTATTGCGACTGTTTAAAAAAAACCAAGTGCTGGCAGTCGCTGCCAGTGATGTATTGGCTGAGCGCCCGATTATGAAAGTGTCAGACTCGTTGACCTATATCGCCGCTGTGGTGCTAGAGGCGGCACTGGAGCGCGCTTTTGCCGAGATTGTCAAGCGCTATGGTTATCCCATCGGCCAAGATGGTGATCCTGTGACCGAGGCGGACTGCGGCTTTGCCATTATCGGTTATGGCAAACTTGGCGGGCTAGAGCTGTCCTATTCGTCAGATTTGGATTTGGTGTTTTTGCACAAGATAAAAGAGCAGGGCATGACCACGGGCGAAAAATCCGTGAGCGGCATGAAGTTTGCGGCGCGCTTGGTACAAAAACTAATGAACTACTTAAATACCCAAACCCGAGATGGGCGCGCTTATGAGATCGACATGCGCCTACGCCCCTCAGGTAATGCTGGCATGATGGTGGTCTCCTGTCATGCGTTTGAGACTTATCAGATGGACAAAGCGTGGTCTTGGGAGCACCAAGCGCTGGTGCGAGCGCGGGCTATATGCGGTGATAAGCGAGTGACGGCGCGCTTTTGTGAGATTCGCCGAGAGGTGCTATCACTACCGCGCACGATAGAGCAGGTGCGCACGGAAGTCACCAGTATGCGTATCAAGATGCAAAAACATCTGGGCACCAGTCAGTGGCAGCAGCAAGCGGGCAAGTTTCATCTGAAACAAGACGCCGGCGGGATCATCGATATTGAATTTTTGGCACAATTTGCGGTATTGGCCTATTCGCATGATCATCCAAGACTGACTAAATGGAGCGACAATGTCCGTATATTTGAAGAAATGGCCTTGCTTGGTATCTGGGATCAGCAAGTTTGCCAAGACTTGACCGATGCTTATCTCAGAATACGCGCGGCCACCCATCAGTTGGCACTATCGGAGCAGTCGCTATTGGTCGATGAATCGCTATGGAAGGAGACGCGCGCACTGGTGCAAGATCAGTGGCAGCACTTGATGGGGGTGGACGATGCCGAGGATACGCCTTGAGCATTGAGACAATGTACAAACTACTTATAAAAAATTGACAATTGGTTTTCTTAAACCGATTTTCACAACCAAAATGCATTTTTTACCATAAAATAGATGCGGTGGTGGTATCATATACGGTTGATAATCACTGTTAAACAAAACCTACTTAAAAAAGTTAGACGTCAGCGCTAGCATAAGGACTATAAAATGAATATGGCAACACAAGAAGGTAAGCTTTGGATGAATGGCACGATGATCGAGCAGCCCGATGCCAGTGTCCACGTACTGACCCATAGTTTACATTATGGCATGGCAGTATTTGAGGGGGTTCGCGCTTACCAAACTGCTGACAACCGTACAGCGATTTTTCGCCTAAAAGAGCACACTGAGCGCTTGATGGGCTCAGCGAAGATTTTTCAGATGGATGTGCCTTTTGACGCAGCGGCACTTGAGCAAGCCCAGAAAGACGTGGTCAAACAAAACAACTTGGCAGAGGCGTATATCCGTCCGCTAATTTGGGTTGGGGCAGAAAAACTTGGCCTATCATCACGTGATAACAGTATCAATGCCATGGTCGCAGCATGGCACTGGGGCGCCTATCTTGGTGAAGAAGGCATCAAAAACGGTATCCGTGTCAAAACCTCATCATTTACCCACCACATGACCAATGTGACCATGTGTAAAGCCAAAGCCTCGAGCAACTATCCTGTCTCTATCATGGCCAACCAAGAAGTCACCCGCAATGGCTATGACGAAGCCATCCTAATGGATCCACAAGGTTATGTCTGCCAAGGCGCAGGCGAAAACTTGTTTTTGGTCAAAGACGGTGTGCTACATACGCCAGATCTGGGCGGCGGCGCGCTTGACGGTATCACTCGTCGTACCATTATTCAGTTTGCCGCTGATCTCGGTATCAAAGTCGTTGAGCGCCGCATCACGCGTGACGAGTTTTACTTAGCAGATGAAATCTTTATGACTGGCACGGCTGCCGAAGTGACTCCGATTCGTGAATATGATGATCGTACCATCGGCAATGGTGGCCGCGGACCTTTGACCGAAAAACTACAGACGCTATATTTTGATGTGGTTCATGGCCGTAATGAGCAGTATATGGATTGGCTCAGCTTTATTGATTAAGTTTTATTAGTTAAGTCTTAACATGATGCTGTATAAAGAAAGCTAAGACTTTGATAGTCTTGGCTTTTTTTGATTTGTTATGGGGAGGATGTCGACAAGCTCGCACATATATGATGGATGTTGTATCATAGTTGCGCTTGGCCGCTAATTATTTATTAGCAAGCATCATGAAGCTGCTGGTCATCTGTAGGCCACATTGCCGAGCGTGACACAGTTTTGGCGCAAAAGTGTGCTGGGTAAAAGCTGGGTAGAAATAGTATAAATCCGCCCCTTTTTCTAGTATTGATCGTACGCCTAATAAAACAATGGAGAAGCCGTTGAGAGTCTTACATTTTGTCACTGGTGGCTTTTCAGGAGCGACGAAAGTTGCTATTGATTTGGTCGAGGCTCATAATCAAATCGAATCAACAGACAATTTATTAGTGTTGCGCCGAAAAAAAACGACGGTCGCAGAAAAGCTGACAGAGCTTGAAGAAAAAGGTATCGACTATCAAATAGTCACAGGTAAGACGCACCTTGCGACTGTCCATGAATTAAAAAAACTATGTGAGCAATGGCAACCTGACATATTGGTTGCGCATGGGTTTCCTGAACATTTACTTGGAAGACGAGCAGGGCTGTTGGCACAAGTGCCTTACCTAGTACAAGTGGAGCATAATTCTAAAGAGCGCTACACACCGTGGACGCGACATCAAACACGTAAACTCAGCAAATCCACGGCCAGTATTGTGGCGGTCTCTGAAGGGGTGGCTCAGGTATTGTCTGCGCAAGGTCTTCATGCCCCCATTCATGCCATTCCAAATGGTATCGATACCACTCGATTTGGCGGTGCTCATCCCGTAGCTGTCCATCAAAGGCCGCAAGATCTGATCATGGTAGGGCGCTATGCCAAAAGTAAAGACCATGTTACTTTGATCGAAGCGCTACAGCAGTTAAAACAAAAAGGCGTCACTCCCACACTGACTCTAGTAGGGAGTGGCCGTAAGCGCTATCAAAAACACATACATGACCTAGTGGCTCGTTATGAGTTACAAGATCAAGTGACCTTTATAGAGTACAGTAGTGAGGTTGAAAAGCTATTGCGCCAACATAAAGTGTTTGTCATGTCGAGCCGTTTTGAAGGGTTGAATCTTGCAGTATTAGAGGCTATGGCCAGTGGCTGCGTCGTAGTAGGAAGTGCCGCGATGGGGGTAAAAGAGCTGATTGACGATAAATCAGATGGGTTTTTATTTCCTATCGGCGACTCAGCAGCGCTAGCAAATATCTTAGAGACCGTGCTGTCTGATCCAAAAAACTACCAAGCGTTTGCTCATGCCGCAAGAGAAAAAGTCTTAAACCACTATGATAAAAAGCATGTCACTCAGGCATATTATGAGTTGTTTAAGCAGCTGTTAAATCAGTCTGAGTAGTGTTTTATCACTCTAAACATCGGTAGCTTGATAAAAAGGAATTTGACTTTTTATATGGCGCTCGACTTTTCTTATATTTCGTGTATTGATGGTCTTGCTCATTGATCGAAAAGGTATGATAAGCTTTTCGCCAATACCATCGACCAATACAAACTCTGGTTTCCCTTGTCGCTGTTCGGTGTACATAATGCCAGCAATATTGACCTCTCCAAATACCACGTGCATATCACAACACTCATCAAAAAACTGATTTAATGCTGCCGCGTGACGGTCAGTAAACAGCCCTTCTTTTACCAAATCATAGACTGAGAAGGCCCGACCGCTAGGTGAGGTGACTCTCTCGGTGACCAGACCTAGTCCTTGGTCTGTCGCAACAAAACCGTACACCGTCTCGATAGGGAAGGTGAACTTCAACGCTCCATAATGACTTTTACAAAGCTGCAGGTACTGTAGTAGCTCTCTACGAAACTGCCTATAGATGCCTTGGGATCTGTGCGCGCGCAGTTTATGCTGCCCAGCTCTACCGCCATCAGGCGTCGCATGCTCAGACTTCATGATTTTGATGATTTTATCGGTTTCAGAGGGATGCTCGTAGATATCTTTCTGAGTGCCTGCATCTATTTTTTTAAGATTATGAGTAAAGAGCATAACAGTTCTCAGTTATTAGCATAAAAGTCATAGGGTATGAGTTTATTGGAAATTTTTAAGTATTGTTCAATAAGTATTCATAATAAGAGCCGGATTTTGTCTCTTTAACATAGGACATTTTATGAATACTTGATTGCGAAATAATGTCTTGGTATTCGGATTTATCAAAAGTCTTCTGTAATACAGAAACGAGTAAGTGTGGTTTAGTATCATCTACAATAGCGCATTGATGCTGTGCAAGTTTGTCTGTAATAAGTGTATCAAACAAGATCTGAAAAAAGAAATAGTGAGGTATGTATTCTTGAGTCTGCCAAAAGTTTAACAGTAAATCTAAACAAGTATGGATGACAGGGTTGCCTTTACGAGCAAAAATGACACTATTGAGAAGGTTTACTTTATGGCTACTATCCCAATTAAAATAATAGCTATTAAAACGATGCCAATGCTGTTTATTTTGTGCACTTTGATCACGCTGATACATAAAGAAATCATTATCTTTTAGCATGTTGGGTAGAGGAGCTGTCAGATAAATCGTTGCATCTAACCAAACACCACCGTAAACATCGAGTAATGCCAAGCGTAATAAATCTGCAAAGAATGCTGGCTTGAAGCCGTCAAGGTTTTTTTTGTTCCATACAAAGGGAGGTAGGTCTAGGTATTCGTGTATGTTTTCATCATCTAATCGAATAATTTTATAGTCTGCACAGTGTTTATCTATTGACTTGAAATATAGCTGCACTGAGTCTGGCAGTGTGCTCTCAGAGAAGCCTTGTCCCCAGTATTGCCAAATTATTTTCTCATGACCAAATTTTTTTTTTGGCCTCAATGAAAAGTTCTGTAGTTTGTTATTATAATAAAGCTCAATAAAAGCTTCCCAAGACTTAGCCACTTGGTTTTGCTGTTCAATATCTACCTTTTTTTCCAGTGCTTTACGCTTACTACGCGGTGTGGTTAAATTGTATAAATAACGATACGGCTTTTTCTTCTTTTTTTTAAGCTGCTTATAACCTTCACTATCTAAAAAAAAGTGACTTGAAATATTGTTTAAATCGATAGGTGAATCTTCTACGAGGTTTGGCATTATTTTTTTTCCACTCTGACGGGGTGATTTTTTCGTTTGTTTCGCTTCTCAAATAAGCATGGCCACCAAAACGGTAATGGGTTTTATCAGAAAACATAAGTTTAGAGGTATTTTTCCAATATTCATTTTCACCTTTAGTAAAATAAGGCGGCAACACCTTAATATCATCACGATCTAAAGCAAACTTATTTAAATAGCTTTCATCATGCCATAACGCAATGATATTCTCTTGTAAGTCAGATTCAGTGTAACTATGTAGTATTTCGCACATTTCTAAATAGCTTTTTGTTTTGCCACCAGTTATACCCCCTGCAAAATAATACTTACCTTGGTTATAAGGTATATAAGCATTAGACTTAGAATTTCGGTCGTAAGGATATTTATTTCTATTTTTATGAAAGACATGAGGTTGAAGATATAATGTGATTTCTTGATTTGCTTCTAAGGGTAATAAATCTTTTTTAGACACTTTAGATAAAAATTCTGTATTTCCATTAAAGTAGAACGTAAAGTCATACTGTTCAAGTATATATCTGACGCTTAGAATGATTTGGTAGCGCATGAGCGCAATATAAGGCCACTCTAGCGCTTCTTGTTCAATCATCGTAACATTAGAATAATGGCTTTGTTGACTCAATAGCTCTGTGTTATCAGTAAATAATATATAATGCTTATCACAATCAGGGAGTAAAAACTTCTCAGCTGACTGGTAGAAGTATTCCCAAAAAACAGTGTAACGACCGGTCGCAATATAAAGTATGGCTACCGATGGTGTTGAATCTTTATCTGGCATAAGATATATCCACAAAAAAGGCCATAATGATAATTGAATCGATTTTTATATGATTTTTATATACAGTCAGATCAATATAAAAAGGATACAGCGGGACTGGAATAAATCTCTTGCCGCATCAAGCGGAGCAGGCACGGCCTGCAAGAAAAATTTGTACCAGTCTATCTTTTTTTATTGAGTAATGACTGTATTGCTGATGGATTATTTGAAGATTAGCTCTTTAGCAAACAATGTTTTTTTTGCTTGACGCATCAGCCGAGAAGTCTCTCTTTTAACTTTGTATAAGCCTGTTTTTTTCTCCGAGTGCATGCGATCTTTACGCTCTTTTATAAGTGCACTAGGGAGCGCTGGAGTTTCTTTGTTTAAAAGCATCTCTTGTAGACACAAAGCAGGCATCATCTGGTATACAGGTTCTGAGCCGCAAGCGATAAAGTCATCAAACATCAGCTCATCAAGTGGTCGTAGTTGATGATGAGCAAGATAGTCTAGATACTTTTGTGCGCCTTGCAAACTAAGGATATAGCCTGCCGTTCCTAAGTTTTCGCCCTTTAATTGAGTTATATACCGATTCGTTGACTCTATAGGATACATATTAGACGATACAAAAACCTTTTTGGTAAAGGCTTCTATCTTAACGATATGCCACTCTGGATTTATCCAATCAGATGAATTTAATAAAAACTCGGCATCTTCGCCCAAATAAACATCGTCTTCAAAGATTGCCAGATAAGGTATCTGCTCATCAATCATTTTTTGCCAAACTGAGACATGACTCATCATACACGCAAGCTCGCCACCTGTAAGGCTGCTGTTTTTTAAGTTGATTGGCAAGTTTTTGGCGTATGATGCCGCTATATCTGGCGTCAAAGCGTCGAAAAACTCAAAATCAATATGATGGTTTTGGAACTCTTGGGTGATATGCTGCCTACGGTCTATAGCAGATTTAAGGCTGATAACGATACTTTTCATATAGGGGCTACTTATGGGAATATGAGTTTTTGATGGCAATACTTTTGTTATGCAGTATTCTTTTTTTCTTTTTTAGGCTATAAGACCAGTCTCTATTCTCCAGCTCTTTACGTTGGATGTTTTTTGCTTTTGCTTCACTCCAAATATCACTGTCCATATCCGTGGGCGTGACCAACGCTGGCCAAACCCCCAAACCTTTAGCGTTTTGGCTGAGCCAGTTTTGAAAAAATACATCAACTGGCATGGTAATCGTTTTGCCTTTTTCTATAAACTCTGCTGCTCCTTTTCTAGACCATATCAAGCCTAGGCCTAAAATAGGAAAATAATAAGCATGCCACAAAGTATGATTATTAATTTGGGTAATATCTTTTGCTAGCTTTTTTTTATTAGCGGCAATGTTGATTACATGCCACTCTAGATTTTTATTGGTGTACAAAAAATCTAACAGCTGTGTGGTCACGCTTTTAAAGTCATCAGACAGCTGCATATCATCTTCTAAAACGATTAGGTAGTCGGCATCACTCTCTAAAAATGCCGATACACAATGATAGTGGCTAAGATAGCAACCAATCTCGGAGTTTAACAGGCTACGACCGAGCGCTTGTCTTGCTTGCTGGTCGTCATAATTCTCAAAACTAGACAGTGGTTTGCCACGTCCGTCAAAAGCAGGAAATCTCTCAGTCATAATTCTCAAAACTAGACAGTGGTTTGCCACGTCCGTCAAAAGCAGGAAATCTCTCAAAACTCCAATCGATGCTATCGAGTTGCTGTTTTGCATTCTCTAAGCGCTCATGGCTACCATCAAGGTTGATTAGGTAGGTCTGTACTTTCATTGTTTTCCTCGAGTATTGATATGCTGTGATGCGTTTGTTCTTTGCCGTTATGTATTTTAAACCGTTCAGTACAAATTCGTCACCACTACTGCCAATACTCCTCAAGCCATGGACTTGGTTTTACATGACGGTACCATTTGCCGCCTCCGCCTTTGATGGCGTCTGGTGGATTAATCTCACCATGGAAGATGACGATTTTTGCGCCCTCAGGTAGGGTCGGGGCACGTACCAGATTGAATGGAATAGGGGCAATACATTGGTATTTGAAGCTCACGCACCAGTCTTTATCCCAATACTCTAAATGATGATGCTCGCGCAGATAGTTCGATAGATAAGCCTGCTCATGGCGCACCTGCGTGCGAATGTTCTCAAAATTACGCTCAAAGTTTGCCAGTAATTCAGGGTAGGTGTTTTGTCCCACTTTGAAACGATAGACTGAGCTATTGCCAATCATGCGCCATGGTTTTTTCCAATCACGAATGATAACGACGCTGTCTGGGTGTGCTGCTTGATAGGTAAAAAATCCATCGATATTATCAACGATGACGATATCGATGTCTAAAAATAATGCCACCCCTTTGAGGTCATACAGCTCAGGCTTAAAGGTGGTGAGTTTTTTCCAGCCACGCTCAGGGCCCGCAGGTAGATCCAGCTCAGGTATTGGGTAGCATTTTACGGCAGGGTCAATACCTGTACTGTCATCGGTCAGACATACCATCTGAAAGTCCAATGTCAGGTGGCGGCTCACCATATTGTATAGGCGGTTGACGTATTCTGGGCCATACTTATCACCCCACTTCATACAGATGACATAACGCTGCTCGGCTGTATAATCTGGTTGTGTCAGGGTGTCTGATAAGGGCTGGGTTATGTCAGTTGCCATAATGCACTCATATTAAAGTTCAGTAGAGAGTAGATTTATAAAAGTTTAGGTACGTGTTGTATCGGTCATGCAGTATCGTCAACGATGACGACTGATTTATATTACCATAACCAATGTCTATGGTATTTGCCACTGCTTAACAGATTGTATTATCGTTTTATAGGGTTGTTGCGGGCGAAGACTCAGGGCGTGCGATGAGCGTTCTGCCTGTCATTATCAAGCCGCTTACGATGTTGGTTATTACTATAAATAAAGTCTGCCAAAGCGTTTTTGTCAGCCGTATAAGGGTTGTCTAGCTCAGGGATATGCTTAAAGCGCCGATAGCCCCACATATAATGACTGCATTTATCCTCAATCATGTGCTGCATGGCCAGATTGAGCGCATGCGCTGCTGTTTTTGCATCGCGATCATACAGCGCTGGATCATCAAGCTTATAGCAATAAATATCAAATCCGCGCCCATCATCACGGCGAATACAAGACAGACCGACTAGAGCGCATTTGGTTTTACTGGCAAGCTTAGAGGCCAGCGTACTGGTCAACGTCTCAATCCCAAAAAATGGCACAACCACGCCGCCTGACGGATCAGGGACATGGTCGGGCAATATAATACTAAAGCCGCCTTGCTTTAGAGTTTTAAAAATAGCCTTGACCCCGCTACCATCGGTGGGTACCAGCGTGGCATTTAACCGCGAGCGGCCTTGCAAGATAAAGTCATTGATGACGTCGCCTTTGACTGGTTTATACATGATAGTCGGGGCGCCAAATTGATTGAGCCACGCGTTCATCATCTCCCACGTACCCAGATGCGGGACGATGGCCAGCATACCGTTTGGACTGGCAAGACCTTCTAACAAAATGTCTTTATTGTGGACATCGCGTATCTGCTTGATGCTCCACTCAGGCGGCATCGCCCAGCTTTTGATCGATTCGATACTGGTCAAGCACTGATGATAGATAATCTCTTTAGTCAGCGCTTGTTTTTGCTGGTCTGATAAAGAATCAGCAATCAGCGCCATATTGATACTGACAGTGCGCATGATGCTCAAGCTGGGTATCTTTATGATAACCCAAGCGACAAAACGTGCCACTATCTGCAGGACGGACAGTGGCACGTATTTAAAGATATGGTACGGATTCATGACCACTCACGCAGTGATGAATCGTGTAGTCCGTCAGATAAAGAATAGTTAAACATTATCTGAGGGCTTACTGAGCAGGTCTATTGCTGTCGGCTTGTGCTTTTTCGCGCACACGGATACCAAGCTCACGTAGCTGCTTGCTATCGACTTCAGCAGGGGCTTGGGTCAATGGGCAGTCAGCAGTTTTGGTTTTCGGGAAAGCAATCACATCACGAATAGAGCTTGCACCTACCATTAACATGATCAAACGATCCAAACCAAAGGCAAGACCACCGTGCGGCGGCGCACCGAATTTTAAGGCGTCAAGTAAGAAGCTAAATTTCTCTTCGGCTTCTTGCTCATCGATACCTAGCGCTTCAAATACAGCTTGCTGCATCTCGAGGGTATTGATACGTAAGCTACCACCACCGATTTCGGTACCGTTTAGTACCATGTCATAAGCGATAGAAAGCGCGGTTTCTGGGCTGTTTTTCAGCTCATCTACCGAGCCTTTAGGCTTGGTAAATGGATGGTGCATAGAGGTCCAGCGGCCATCGTCAGTTTGCTCAAACATTGGGAAGTCGGTCACCCAAAGCGGTGCCCACTCACACGTGGTTATGTCTAAGTCTAGACCGATTTTTTGACGTAGAGCACCTATGGCATCGTTTACCACACTGGCTTTGTCCGCACCAAAGAAAATAATGTCGCCATCTTCTGCGCCAGTACGCTCGATAAGGCTAACCAAGACGTCATCAGTCATGTTTTTGATGATAGGCGACTGCAGGCCAGACTCTTTGTCAACGCCGTTGTTGATCAAGCTTACATCATTAACTTTAATATAAGCCAAACCGCGCGCGCCGTAGATACCGACAAACTTGGTATAGGCATCGATTTGCTTACGGCTGAGTGAAGCGCCGCCTGGGATACGTAGCGCGGCCACACGGCCTTTAGGGTCGTTTGCAGGACCAGCAAAGACTTTAAAATCAACATCTTTCATCAAATCAGCCACATCGACCAATTTTAATGGAATACGTAAGTCAGGCTTGTCTGAGGCGTAGTCACGCATCGCCTCGGCGTAAGTCATGCGCGGGAAGTCTTCAAAATCGACATCAAGCATGGTTTTAAATAGGTGCTTGATCAAGCCTTCATTGATATTCATGATTTCTTCTTCATTTAAGAAAGAAGTCTCGATATCTACTTGGGTAAACTCTGGCTGACGATCGGCACGCAAGTCTTCATCACGGAAGCATTTAGCGATTTGATAATAACGATCAAATCCTGACACCATAAGCAGCTGCTTAAATAGCTGTGGTGATTGCGGCAAAGCAAAAAAGTTACCTGGGCGAGTACGTGAAGGCACCAGATAGTCACGCGCACCCTCTGGCGTAGCACGAGTCAAGATAGGGGTTTCAACATCTAAGAAACCGTGATCGTCGAGATAACGACGAATCGCTGAGGTGGCCTTGGCACGGAACACCATGCGCTCTTGCATGTGTGGGCGGCGCATATCTAGATAGCGATACTTAAGACGCAAGTCTTCTGATACCGTGGTATTTTCGTCATTCAATGGGAACGGCGGGGTCTCAGATTTGGCCAGTACTTCGATCTCTTTGCCCAATAGCTCAACTTGACCACTGGTCATATTGTTGTTTTCGGTGCCTTCATAACGGCGGCGTACGCGGCCAGTGATTTTTAGCACATATTCAGGACGTACTGCATCAGCCGTCGCGAATGCCTCTGGCGTATCAGGATCGACGACGACCTGCAAGATACCGGCGCGGTCACGCATGTCTAAAAAAATCACGCCACCGTGATCGCGACGACGATGTACCCAGCCTACGACACTGATGGTTTGCTCAAGTAAGCTTTCGGTTACGGCTCCGCAATATTCGTCTCGGTATTCGCTATGCGTCATAGTGCTTTGCGTCATAATATAATTATCCAGTTGTCAGCCCAGTTCGAAATATAATAATGCAGCCATCATTGGCATGGCACCAGTTAGGCACTGTGCAAAAAAGCACAAATACGCGATTCAGACAAATGGTCATCGCGCAGGCTGCAGTAATTTGATGTAAACGCATATTATGCCTAATCTGGCATTGTTATACAACTAGCGGTTGCCAGAGTCTCTACGTTAAATAATGTCATCGTGCTTGAAAATACGGCCAATCGGGCACATATCAGCTGCACATTAATAACAGCAACATTATCATTAGATCTACTGACATATCTACCGAATTGAGGAAATGACCATCATGCTATTTCATCCACCCAAAAACCCTATCGAGCTAAAAGTACGCCATCTAAACGAAGCGCAGAAGCAGCGCCGTGAAGATTTGATGGAGGCCACACAAGGCAAAGCCGCCCTCAAGCAGTTCAAAAAAAGCATGGCAAAAAAAGCCAAACAAGCGCTAAAAGCAAAAAATAAGAAAAAAAACAACGAAAGCAAACCACAGGTCTTTGTGCTGGACTTTGATGGAGATATCAAGGCCACAGCCGTCAAGCATCTGCGTGAAGAGATTAGCACACTGATTAGCACCGCCAACAAGGGTGATGAAGTCGTGGTGCGTCTAGAATCGGGCGGCGGCTTGGTGCATGGTTATGGGTTGGCTGCGGCACAGTTGGTTCGTCTAAAAGATGCCGGTCTAACTCTGACTGTCTGTGTTGATAAAGTCGCGGCGAGTGGCGGTTATATGATGGCTTGTGTGGCTGATAAAGTGGTGGCTGCTCCGTTTGCTGTGATCGGCTCGATCGGGGTGGTCTCTCAATTGCCAAACTTTCATAAATGGCTCAAAAATCACGATGTCGATTATGAGATGTTTACCGCTGGCGACTACAAGCGTACCGTGACGGTATTTGGAGAAAACGACGCCGAAGACCGCGCCAAGTATCAAGAAGAGCTTGAGCAGACGCATGCGCTGTTTAAGCATTTTGTCAACACCTACCGTCCAGCTCTAGACTTAGAAAAAGTCGCGACAGGCGAGCACTGGTATGGCGAAGATGCCTTGACGCTAAACTTGGTCGATGAGCTACAAACCTCCGACAGCTATATCTTGGCACGTATGGAAGACAGTGAGGTGTATGCCCTGCATTCAAGACAAAAACCAACGCTCGCAGAAAAGCTGGGACTGGCGCAAGCAGCAGAGGCGACTCTACATGTGGCGCTCGACAAGCTGCCAGATGCCTTGGCGCGCTTTGAATTAAACAGTCGTTTAAATATCCTAAAATAACATGAAATATCAAAAGGTTGTTTAGTCGTCAGCTCTGCAGGCTTTATGATTGACTGATAAAGTGTTTGTGTTTTGTAAAAGGCGTGGCCTAGCTGGTCGCGCCTTTTTTGCTGTTTATTGATAATCACTGTGTTATAAATGTAGCGGACAAAAGAGAGTATACGTACGTACACTATAATGTTTTATTAAAATTTCGATGTGAAATTTATAAGAGTCATTAACCATAAGTAGAGAAAAGGAAGTCACTATGTCTAGTCAAACCCTGATGTTTACCGCAACAGAACATGGTCAGGCCATGTATGCCAAAGTCAAAGCGTTCATCGAGACCCATATCGAGCCAATAGAAGCGCAGTTTTGGCAAGATTGTCATGCACAAAACCCTGATGGTGACTGGACCACATGGCAGTGGCCTGAAAAATACGAGAGCTTGCGTCAGCAGGCACGTGACGCTGGATTATGGAACCTGTTTTTGCCAGATGATGAGTTGGGTGCTGGCTTGTCTGTCACCGACTATGCACCGATTGCTGAGCTGACGGGTCGTAGTTTGCTGGCGCCTTATGTATTCAATTGCAATGCACCTGATAGTGGCAATATGGAGTTGTTATGGCGCTATGGCTCAAAAGAGCAGCAAGACCAGTGGCTTACGCCGTTGTTAGAAGGTAAGACGCGCTCGGTGTTTTGTATGACCGAGCCTGAGGTGGCTTCCAGTGACGCGACCAATATGCAAGCGACGGCGGTGGTCGAAGGTGACGAAATCGTCATCAATGGCAGCAAGTGGTGGTCGTCAGGTCTGGGTGATCCTGCGGTCGATGTATTAATCGTCATGGCCTATACCCCTGATGAGAATAAAGACCGTCACCATCAGCACTCGATGGTACTAGTACCGGCAAAAACCGCTGGCGTCAAAATCGAGCGTATGCTCAAAGTATTTGGTGATTATGATGCGCCGCATGGTCATGGAGAGGTCAGCTTTAATGATGTGCGTGTGCCAGCCAGTCACTTTATCGGCGGGCCGGGTATGGGCTTTGAGATAGCCCAAGGCCGCTTAGGACCAGGCCGCATTCATCACTGTATGCGCTGTATCGGTGCGGCTGAGAAGTCGTTGGAGCTGGCTGTCAAACGCGGCATGGCACGGACGGCTTTTGGTAAGCCACTGATCCAGCTGGGCGGTAACTTTGAGCGTATCAGTGATGCTCGGGTTAAGATTGACCAAGCACGTCTATTGACACTATACGCCGCGCAAAAAATGGATGCCCAAGGCACCAAAGCGGCACTCACTGAAATCTCTGCGATAAAGGTCGTCGCACCCACAGTATTGCAAGAAGTGGTCGATATGGCGATTCAAATCCATGGCGGTATGGGTGTGTGCCAAGACACGATGTTGCCGTCATTTTATGCACAAGCTCGCGCGCTGCGTCTAGCTGACGGCCCTGATGAAGTGCATAAAACCATGATTGCCAAACTTGAGCTAAAGCGTCAAGGTTTTAGCCGCTCGTCGAAACCTGCTAAATCTTAATATAAGAGTAGGGCGCGTTGCACATTCATAACGTGTTGAACATTCACAAATAGGCACTGCTAATCGCTAAAATGGCGCTAGACAAGGCGCAAAGCGACGATAATGCAGATGCCTTACAGTAATGATTGATTACTTTAATTGACCACATGATAAGGAACATCTTATGGCTACTGATACTCATGCCAACTCTACTGACAACGATGACCAGTCACCGAGCAGCGTCCTAGATAAAGGCGGCGCAGTGCGCGAAGGCGAAGAGCTGGATGCTCACGCGGTCAGCGACTGGCTACGCGAGCAGGGTGTTGATATAAAAGGCGAGCCAACAGTCACTCAGTTTTCAGGCGGCGCATCAAACTGGACGTACCGGCTACAATATGAAGGCACGGGTGCAGAGCAAGATTTGATCTTACGTCGTCCGCCAAAAGGCACCAAAGCCAAGTCGGCGCATGACATGGTGCGTGAGTACACGGTACAAAAAGCCTTAAAAGACGCTTACCCTTATGTGCCAAATATGGTGGCGCTATGTACCGATGAGTCAGTCATCGGAGCGGATTTTTATGTCATGGAGCGTATGGAAGGCATCATTCCGCGTGCCAATCTGCCCAAAGGGATTGAGTTAGATGAATCGCAAATACGCGCATTATGCACCAATGTCATCGACGCCTTGATTGATCTACATCAAGTAGACTATAGCGCGCATCCTGACTTGGTCGAGCTTGGCCGCGGTGAGGGCTACTGCGAGCGCCAAGTGACAGGCTGGGATAAGCGCTATGTCAAAGCCAAAACACCCAATGTGCCAAGCTTTGCGTTGGTGCGTCAATGGCTGACTAAGCACACACCTGCCGATAGTAAAACTTGCTTGATTCACAACGACTGGCGCTTTGATAATGTGATCTTAGATGCCACGGATCCAACCAAAGTCATTGGTGTGCTCGATTGGGAAATGGCGACTTTGGGCGATCCGTTGATGGATTTGGGCAGTGCTTTGGCTTACTGGATAGAAGCCGACGATAACATGATCATGCAGCAGTCCCGCCGTCAGCCCACGCATTTAAAGGGCATGATGACCCGTGAGGAAGTGGTGGATTATTATCTGGAGCGTACGGGCCTACAGATAGACAACTGGACGTTTTATGAGGTGTTTGGGTTGTTTCGCTTAGCGGGTATCGTACAGCAAATTTATTATCGCTATTATCATAAACAAACCACCAACCCTGCCTTTAAAAACTTTTGGATCATCGTCCATGTCTTGCATGCCAAGTGCTTAAAGCTGATCGCTCAGTATGAGGGCGAGGCGTTGTTTACCAGTCACGTGCAGCCGCATTTAGCAGACATGGGCGTCGATGCTGCTACCATCGCACAGCTACCCAGTCCTGTACAAAAAATTGTCAAAAGTATCTTACCAAAAAGTTACTTTACCCAGACGTCGTCATCGGTGGACGAGTAACGCGCTGATACGCCGCTAACAAATACCGTTGGATTAATAACAAAAGGCAGCATTTTATGACCACCATACTTCTGGCACGTCATGGTCAGGCGTCCTTTGGGCAAGCAAACTACGATCAGCTCTCAGAGTTGGGCAGTATTCAGGCGCAGATGTTAGGTGAGCATTATGCAAACACCCAGCGCCGTATCGATGCCATCTTTACCGGCAGCTTGGTCAGGCAGCAAGACTCAGCGCGGCACTTTTGGCAGCGCTATCAGTCTTTTGCGAGCAGAGATCAAAACCAAACGCCGCCGCTCGTATCTGCCATTGACTTAGACAATACGGATCGCCATGTCTTGCCGCAGTTTGATGAGTTTAATCATCAAGACGTCTTGATGAAGTTTCATCCAGCTTTTGGCAATCGCGCGGCAATCGCGGCCGAGATTGCGCAAGCAGAGGTCCCATCTAAGCGTTTGGCCGAGCTGTTTGATCAAGCGATGCAGCGCTGGCATGGCGGCGAGTGCGATGATGACTATCTAGAGAGCTGGCCACAGTTCAACGACCGCGCCCAGTTGGCGCTCGAGCAGGTACGACAAAAAGTGGTGGATATGAGCCTAAATCGTGACAGTACGGTGCTGGTTTTTACCTCAGGTGGCGTGATCGCGGCCATCACAGCTCAGCTATTAAAGCAGGGCAGCTCAACGGCTTATCAGATTAATAAAAGTCTGGTCAATACTGGGGTGACGGCGATCACCTTTAAAAATGAGCGAACGCGTTTGCTGTCTTTAAATGAGTATAGTCACCTGTTTTCAGCAGGCAAAGGGTTTGTGACGTGGCGATAAGTTGGTATCTGACGGCATGGATACGCTATAGTAAGACAACGGCGCTCGCGGCTGCGGCTAAGGACGAATGCCATCCTCTATGATCGCCGCGTATCATCCGCTTATCTTGTCTGATGATAAAATAAGCGCTATTTCATTATAAGATATCAAGGACTGTCTATGCAAAATCATATTTTAAAGGTCGTCAAGCAAAAAGCCGAGCAGCGCAAGCGGCAGATATTAAGCGCACTATACCCGGATCGGTATCTAAAAAAACGCAGCAAACAACAAGTCGGGCGCGGCAAAACCGTACTCATCACAGGAGCCAGCTCAGGCTTGGGTGAAGGGATGGCCAGACTCTTTGCCAAGCTTGGTTATAATTTGGCGATTTGTGCGCGCCGTACCGATCGCCTAGAGCGTTTAACCTCAGAGCTAGTGGCAGAGTATCCGGACATTCGGGTCGAGTATCGCGCTTTGGATGTGAGCAACTATGACGAGATATTTTCAGTGTTTGATACCTTTGCTGTGGACTTCGATGGTATCGACCGTGTGGTCGTCAATGCGGGTGTGGGAGATAGTCGCCGTATTGGTAAAGGCCGTTTTGAAACCAACCGTCATACAGTCGAGATCAATTTTATATCCGCGCTGGCACAGTGTGAAGCGGCGATGAATATCTTTCGCGCACAAAACAGCGGTCACTTGGTGGTGATCTCTAGTATGTCGGCCATGCGTGGTTTGCCCAAACACCTAACGGCGTATGGTGCAAGCAAAGCGGGGCTGGCGCATCTTGCAGAGGGTATTCGTGCTGATATGCTACTTACCAATCTGCCCATTCAGGTGTCTACGATTTATCCAGGCTATGTACGTACCGAGATCAATGAAAACGCCAAACCGCTGCCGTTTGAGGTCAATGCCGAAACGGGCACCAAAGCCATCGTTACCGCCATTGAGGCTGAGGTAGAAGAAGCCTGTGTACCAAGCTTGCCGTGGTCGGTGGTGGGTAAGGCGATGAAGCATCTGCCATTACAGGTGGTCAATAAGTTCAGTTAGCATCTCACTTAAAACGCAAATACAATAAAAATATAAATAGACAAAAAAAGCCCTCTATATCTGTATAGAGGGCTTTTTACGCTGCAGTATCCGCAGTGTTAGACGCTTTGACTAAAGCGTTTGCGGGTTGTCGAGTTGATGCTGTTCGCGCAGCTTTTGCCGCAGTACCTTACCGACGTTACTCTTTGGTAGCTCGCTGACAAACTCAATATGACGCGGGCATTTGTAACCCGTTAAGTTGTCTAGCGCAAACTCTTTGATGGCTTCTTTGGTGACATTGTTGTCCGCTGGCACGATATAGATTTTGACCGCTTCACCTTGATGCTCATCAGGGATACCGATCACCGCACAGTCGACAATGTCGTCGCAGTCAAGCATGACAGACTCAATCTCATTAGGAAAAACATTAAAACCAGAGACCAAAATCATGTCTTTTTTACGATCGAGTAGGGTAAAGTAGCCTTTTTCATCCATACTAACGATATCACCAGTACGGAAGTAACCATCGCTGGTAAACTCTTTACTGTTGTCTTTATTAAAGTAGCCTGAGGTGACATTTGGGCCTTTGATGCACATCTCGCCAGCCTGATGGGGTCCTAGGCGCTCACCGTTTTCGCCAACGACGATAATATCGACGCTCGGGACGGGAATACCAATAGTGCCATTGAACTTACGATCTGTGATGACATTGGCCGTACCAGCGGCCACGCCTTCGGTCATCCCCCAGCCCTCGATCATCGGGCATCCTGTCACATCCAGCCAGCGTGCAGCGGTTTGTTCGGTCGCCGCCATACCACCTGCCTGCGAGATACGTAGCGAGCTAAAATCCAAGTCTTTAAAGTTTGGCTGATCCAGCAAGCCTTTAAACAGCGTATTGACCGCTGGAAAAATATGGAAAGGCTGTTTTGATAAGGTTTTGACAAATCCTGGCATATCGCGCGGATTAGGAACCAATATAAAGGTATAACCTGAGCGCATGCCAAGCAAGCTAAGCATAAAGGCAAAGATATGATACAGCGGTAGCGCCATGACCATATTGATATACACTTCATTGATCTCAGAGGTGACCGGACGATACCATGCTTCTGACTGTAGGGCGGCTGCCACCACATTGCGCTGTGTGAGCACGGCACCTTTTGATAGTCCAGTGGTACCACCAGTGTATTGCAAGATAGCCGTTTGGCTTAAGCTGGTTTTTGAGGGCTGAAACGGTAGACTCTTGCCTTTTTTTAGGACATCAGGGAATTTGGTGACGTTATATTTAGGATCATTGAGGTTGTACTTAGGTACCAAGCGTTTGACTTGACGGATAACGGTATTGACCAAAATACCCTTAAGCCCCATCATGTCGCCCATTTTGGATAAAACAATACGTCTAATGGCCGTCTCTTCGATGACCTGCTCGAGCGCTTGGGCAAAGTTGTCTACCACAAAGATAACTTGCGCACCTGAATCGTTGAGCTGATGGCGCAGCTCGCGGCCAGTGTATAATGGGTTGATAGGCGTACATACGTAGCCTGCCCGCAAGATACCGATCATCGTGGGCAAATACTGCGGTACGTTTGGCATCATCAATGCCACCACGCTACCTTTGGGGATTCCCTGCGACTGTAGCCATGCGGCGACGGCCAATGAGGCTTTGTCGACGTCATCATACGTGTGTGTCACGCCCATACAGACACTCATAGGGTGCATACGAAAGCGGTTAAAACACTCCTCGTATAGCTCGATGAGGCTGTCGTATTGATCAGGGTCGATGCTCTTTGGTACGTTTGCTGGATAATGAGCAAGCCAAGGCTTATCTGTAGTCATATTTAGCGTCCTTAATTTTGATATAAGTTAAGGTTCTATAAGAAAGTAGTCACATCCTTGTCAACGATATGCGCTCAATCACTGAGTGCGATATGGTCGAGTGCTATCCTATCTATTACTGACTGCTAACATATGGTGGCCTTTGTACAATGGTGTTTAACGATCAAAAATGCTGGTTTGAATGGGTTAAACGATTGATTGTGCACCTCGCTTTCACACGAGGTTAAATAAAACATATATATGGTAAAACGACGATATTCTGTTGTTTTAACGAATGTTTTCTTTAATTAAAGCAACAGAATAATACGTGACATATTCCGGCAATACATTAACACAACTACAACGTAAATCGATATTATTATACTAGAACTTCTTAGTACATATATAAATTTGATTAATCAAATAAGATGTGTTGCAAGTGAAATAAGTTGACTTCCTCCCCTCCCTAAAGTGA
>NZ_JAPEHS010000024.1:0-34340 GCF_028823565.1 Psychrobacter sp. A3 | reverse complement strand
TGGCCAGATTTAGCCATTTTTAGCCCATTTAGATGGCTATCGATTGAATTGAGGATACACCCTAATAAGCAGATAAGTTTGGGCGACACTGCCAAAAACTGCTACACTTTAGGCAACTGAACTACTTGGACGTGTCCTCATTTTAAAAATGGCAATAAAAATAAGATAAATTGCCGCCAAACACTGTAAGGCGTGTTGAATGTTCAACACGCCCTAATCAAACAACGAAAATAGCGCAGATAATATCGAGATATTCGTTAGCTATTTGATACTGTTTGGTGAGATTTAGCCATTTTTAACTCATTTAGATGGCTATCGATTGAAGAGGACACGCCCTTGCCTTCATATCTTTTGCCAATTCTATATATCTACCATATGTTGTGACTGCCATGCAAAACGCCATACAACCCCTGAGTGACACGCTGATCAGTAAGTCTTTGCCCGCGGCCGATTATGTCCCTACCTTGGATGCGATGCTCGCGCGCACGCTGACACGTATTGAGTTAAAAAAAACCAAACAGCAGCGCACGCCTGATGAGCTGTGGATCGTCGATCACAATGATGTCTATACATTAGGACAAGCGGGTAAAGAAGAGCACATTTTGCAGCGTACAGACACCCCAATTATCAAAACCGATCGCGGTGGTCAAGTGACTTGGCATGGTCATGGGCAATTGGTGCTGTATTGGTTATTTGATTTAGAGAGCTTGGGCTGGAGTGTGCGCAATTTAGTCTCACACGCTGAGCAAGCCATCGAAGATGTGATCAATGACTGCTTACAAAGCCACACAGCTGGTGATACGCGCATTCATGCCCAAGCGCGCCGCGATGCGCCAGGCGTCTATCTCTATGCCGATACCAGCGCAGAGCATGACGACAGCCCTGCCGATAAAGGCTTTGTATCGACTGAGATCCAGCCGTCGTCCATCATGTTAGGTAAAATGGCGTCGTTAGGCTTTAAGATTAAGCATGGTTTTAGTTACCACGGTATCGCTATTAATTTAACTTGTGATTTATCCGCGTTTAATGCCATTAACCCATGTGGCTATGCTGGCATGCAAATGCTTAGGCTGGCTGATTTTATCAACATGGCATCCTCCCCAAAGACACAAAGCGCAGGGCAAGCCCGCGAACCTTTGAGCTATGAGAGCGTCACACAAAAACTCATCGACAATATCGCTCAGCGCCATGCAGGACAGATAGCACTGCGCGCGTTGGCGCCCAAACCAAGTCGCTAACGCTTTTAGCCTTTGAGTCTTTTTTTGCATAATATCTTGCACGCTTAGACTTAAGCATTTTGAGAAAAATTGTTGCAAACTTGCTATAATCGCTGGCGTTACAGACAGCTGTCACACCTATATGACAGCTCAGCTCAACCTTTGAGCTTTTCTTATTGTATTTAGACATTTAAAACAAAAGCAAATCGGAGTATTTTATGGCAGATTTTAACAAAATTTTGGACGCAGGCGACGTAGACGGCGGCATCATCAACGTGGTAGTAGAAATCCCTACCGGTAGCAGCCATAAAATCGAATGGAACCGCGAATTGGCCGTGTTTGAGCTGGATCGTATCGATCCACAAATCTTTGCTAAGCCTTGTAACTACGGCTTTATCCCGCAAACGCTAGACGAAGATGGCGACGAGTTGGATGCGCTGATCATCACAGAGCAGCCACTGCCGACTGGTGTTTTCTTAAAAGCCAAAGTCATCGGTGTGATGAAGTTTGTGGATGATGGCGAAGTCGATGATAAAATCGTCGTCGTACCAGCGGATGACCGTGATACCGGCAATGCATACAACAGCTTAGAAGACCTACCTAAACAGCTGATCAACCAGCTACAGTTCCACTTCAGCCACTATAAAGACCTGAAAAAAGCGGGCACCACTGTGGTTGAATCATGGGGCGACGTGGCTGAGGCCAAAGAAGTCATCAAAGAGTCTATCCAGCGCTGGAAAGACCTATAAACCACCACTGAGACCCGGATAATCTCACTGCGATATACCGCTGTCATAACAATGATGGCGGTATTTTTTTGTTTCTCCACTACTCAACTGCCGTTCACCGCTTGAATGATGCTTGGTTAAAATGGTTATAATAACTCATGCTTACATGCTATATGCTCATCGACAATAAGGAAAACCATGTTTAACCCCGACCCAAGCTCAAAGCCAGTCAATCCAAAGCTGCCAAAAGATGTGATCATGATGGTTGAAAAAAACAACCTCGTCATGGCCATCAAAACATTGGCGCAAGATGAAAATATCAGTATGGATGAAGCCAAGGTGCGAATAGACGCTTATGAAACCGCGTTAAAAGTAAAGCAGCAACAAAAACTCAATACCATCGCAAACAAACAAGGCATCTCTAATCACGCCATTAGTTTCGATCGAGAGCAAGAAACAAAAGAAGAGCTAGAATCTGGCAAACTGATCAAAACACGCGTCAAAACCACCAAGCAGACTCAAGGTTTTAAAGACTTACAACAAGGGGTTGATAGCCAGCTAAATAACTTGGGATACAAAAAACCCTTAATGCCATATTGGACAAAACGTTTATTGCTGATTGTGGTGATTATGGCGGGATTGTTTTGGATATTATGGCGGGTGTTTGGTTAGAGCGACATGGCGGGTTTTATAGTTAGATGAATGTAAAACTGTTATGGATTTAAACGCGCTACTGTTATAAATTTTACTTGCGTGCTGCGTTCCCAGAGGCTGCGCAACCTACATTTAAAAACAGCATCCCAGTAGCGCTATGACATTTTTAGAGTGTATCGACTATATTGAGGCATACCCTTTACCAGCTGCGCTTAACAAAATATGTAGGGGTACAAACGCTAACAAATCCTTACCTTCAGCCCCGTGAAAACAAAAAAACCGTCTGGTATTTTGTCTTGTTATAGTGGGTTCAGTATAAAAACGATACCGCAGGACTCGGATGAATTTTACGCAAGATTTGATCTTAACGACAATAAGGATATTAAAATGAAAACATCTATAGCGGCAAAATCGCTTAAACATAAATTATGGATAGTATGTTGGGTGAGTCTCTTGGGTCTTGGTGCTTGCAGCAATGAGACCCAAAAGCCGGATAATAATAATATAGAATCTAGCGAGATGACGCCTGTGCAAACAGCGAGCGAAGAGAAAGACCAAGCTCCTACTCCTAACTCTACAGAAAATGAGGAAGGTGCGGGAGGTACAGCCTACTATTCTAGTAGTGGCAGTGTAGAAAATGACCAAAAGGCTGATGACACGGTGACGGTCAATGAAAACAACCCCAACTTAGATAAGGCATCCGCAGATGGGGTGCAGTAAGTAAGGATCAAGCCTCTGTAGGGAGCCTTTCTGCACTCCCTACTGAGCGCTTATACTAGTGATGCTCACCAGGCAGTATTTTTGCAAAAATACGCTGCGCTAAATTTGGCTTACTATCGGTCGTCTGGGCAGCCGTCGAGCTTGGGAAGATACGATAACCAATAGACTGTACCCCCACGTTAAATGCAGGTACCAACGAGTAGCTTGCAGACGCAAATCTACCCATGTTGCTGGCGATACTGTTTGGTTTATGGACGATCGCTTTGGCGATCATCATCGCCGCCTCATCAGGCATCAATGCTGGCATATAACGATACAGCTTGGTCGGTGCAATCATCGGCGTGCGCACCAGTGGCATAAAAATGTTGGTGACTTTGATATTATCGCCTTTGACCTCTGCTGCCAGACAGCGACTAAACGCATCAAGCGCTGATTTTGAGGCGACATAAGCGGCAAAACGCGGACTGTTTGCCAGTACGCCAATGGAGGAAATATTGATAATTTGCCCCTTCTTTCTGCCAATCATCGTCGGAAGTAGTCCCAAAATAATCTTTACCGCACCAAAGTAATTGACATCCATCGTGCGCTCAAAGTCATGAAAACGGTTGACAGATTCATGCACGGAACGGCGAATCGAGCGCCCCGCATTATTGACCAACACGTCGACATGACCAAAATCAGCAAGAATGCGTTTGCTGACGTCTTCGATATCATCCATATCGGTCAAATCACATGGATAATAACTGGCCCTGCCACCGAGTGTTTCGATATTGTCCGCGACAATTTTTAGCTTGTCTTTGGTACGTGCTAACAAAATCACATGAGCGCCGCACTCACTGAGCAAAAAAGCAGTACGCTCGCCGATACCACTTGAGGCACCCGTGATTATGATATGCTTACCTTTAACCGCTTTGGCGATTGCTTTTTTTGAAGGGTTGGCCATAAAAAGTCCTTTTTGTTTGTTTTATGTTCTTTTGTAGGATAGCAAAAAATATGGCCTGAGGTGAATAAATCGTCAGTACAAACATCGCGATTGATGATTATTTACCCGCCCTAGTGACTACTGATGCGTACACAAAAAATCCTCGACCACACGAAACTGTCCTGCGGTACTCTCTTCGCCATACATCGCTTGACGAAAGGCATTGGAATTTGGGATGCCCGTGGTGTACCACGCAATATGCTTACGCGCAATACGGCAGCCTGAGTATTCGCCATAAAAATCATACAGCTCTTGTAGATGCGCGAGCACAATCTCTTTAATCTCGCGAATACTTGGTGCAGCTAGCCGCTCACCTGTCCGCAAAAAATGACCAATATCACGAAACAGCCACGGCTGACCTTGAGCGGCGCGCCCTATCATCACGGCATCGCAGCCTGTCATCTCGTAGACATATTGGGCTTTTTCAGGGCTATCGATATCGCCATTGGCAATGACAGGGATACCGATACTGTCTTTGACTTCGCGTATCAGCTCATAACGCGCCGTGCCTGTATACATGTCCTCACGCGTCCGCCCATGAATCGCAATCGCTGCGATACCAGCTTGCTCAGCACGGCGTGCCACTCGCAAAATATTTTCGCGGCCATTTTCATAACCCAGTCGCGTCTTTAGGGTGACGGGAGCATCGACCGCACCTACCGCCGCATCGAGCAGACGCGCCACCAAATCTTCGTCTTGCAGCAAGGCTGAGCCTGCCAGCTTACGGCAGACTTTTTTGGCAGGACAGCCCATATTAATATCAATAATCTGCGCGCCATTGTCAATCTGATAACGCGCCGCTTCAGCCAATTTATCAGGCTCAGCCCCTGCTATTTGTGCCGAGATGGGCGCAATTTCATTATCAAAATTGGCACGGTACAAAGACTTTTTGCTGGCATAAAGCGCGGTATCGGCGATGATCATTTCACTGACTGCATGCCCTGCGCCAAAAGATTTGCACAGTCTACGAAAAGGGTTATCCGTCACGCCGGCCATGGGCGCGACCATCAGACGGTTTTCGATACTCAGACCACCGATATCAAGCGGCTGTAATAAGGAATGCTGAGCGGCAACTGGTGCTGAAGAATCAGCCATCACAGGATTCGCAGAAGTATTTATAGACATAAAAAACGGCTTGATTTGCATAGAAAACAAGCCGTTATTCTAAGGGTTCGTACGCATATTGCAAGCCATTCACGTCAATCCTTTGCCGCTATGACCTCCAAGACGACTTCCAAATAAGCAGTGCGCTCGCTTACTTATCAAACACACTGCCCTGCTCTAGGGTAATATCATCGTCATGCTCCTGCATACGCCAAGGCAAAATATCGGGCGAAACATTGACGAAATACAGATATTTTTCAAACTGATCGATGATATCGTTGATTACCGACTCTGGCTGATAACCATATAAGTCATAGGTTTGGCCACCGCGGCGCAGATAGACCTCGGCACGGTGATGGTGCTCTTGGGGCAGATTACCTGCCATATCTTCAGTATAATAGTCAGGAACCTCATGCTCTGATAGGCGCACCTCGTACCAAAACTCGACATTATCACCGCGTCTTAGCTCTAGTACCGCTCGATTGTTTACCTCATCATAGTTAACCTCAGGCAACCAGCCTGTCTCGGCAAATTTTTCTGCAACCTCCTGCATCGATGACATCACCGTGCCCTTTATATAGCCGAGCACCTTTTCGCGCGTTGGCTGATTGGTAATATAATCAATACGATCACGCCATGCGTCTAATTTGAGCAGATGCGGTGGTAGATGGTTGTCAGTGGCCAGACTTTGATTACGATGCCCCTCGATACGTAGTGCACGCCACATACCAAATGTCGAAATTAAGATAATCACTGCAAAAGGCAAGGCACTGACGATAGCCGCTGTCTGCAGGGCGCTTAGGCCACCTGCGATCAGCAGCACCGCCGCCACAGCACCTTCTGTAACTACCCAAAATGAGCGCTGCCACCACGGCGTATCACTACGACCACCGGCGGCGAGAGAGTCGATAACCAACGACCCTGAGTCCGATGATGTCACAAAAAAAGTAATAATCAGTAGGACGGTCAATGACGAGACAATTTGAGTAAAGGGTAAGTTTTCTAGCAACTTAAATAAAGCAATGGCTTGGTTGTTTTGTACCTCGCCGATCAGCGCCTCATAACCATCGACCATAATCATATGCAGCGCGGTATCCCCAAATACTGAAAACCAAAAGAAGGTAAACAGCGTTGGCACAAGCATCACGCCCAGTACAAACTCACGAATGGTACGGCCGCGACTGATTTTGGCGATAAATAGTCCAACAAAAGGCGCCCACGCGATCGTCCATGCAAAGATAAATAGCGTCCAGCTACCGATCCAATCACTCGACTGATAGGCTTGTAGGCTAAAGGTGCGCTCAACGATATTGCCCAAATAACTGCCTGTATTTTCCATAAAGGCATTTAGGATAAATATCGACGGCCCAACCACAAACACAAACAGCATCAAAGCCGTGGCCAGCACCATGTTTAAGATAGACAGGCGTTTGACGCCCTTATCCATCCCAGCCAGTACAGACACCAGTGCTGCGGTGGTCACCAGCGCAATGATGATGACTTGTACGGTGGTGCTCACTGGAATCATATCGGGTAATAAGTAATTCAAGCCTGCATTAATCTGAGCCACAGACAGACCCAAACTGGTGGCGATACCAAACATGGTACCCAAAATCGCAAACACATCCACCGTATGTCCGATAGGCCCATGGATTTTATCACCAATTAAGGGATAGAGGGTTGAGCGCACCGACAGCGGTAAGCCGTGCCGAAAGGAAAAATACGCCAATGACAGCCCCACAACGCCGTATATCGCCCAAATATGAAACCCCCAATGAAAATAGGCAATCTGCATCGCCTCCTTGGCCGCCTCAATTGTCTGCGGCTCTGAGAGTGGTGGACTGGCAAAATGTAAGACCGGCTCGGCGACACCATAAAAGAGCAAGGCAATGCCGTAACCTGCCGAAAACAGCATAGCAAACCATTCGAGAAACTGATATTCAGCCTCTGCATGGTCAGGGCCTAACTTGATACTGCCATAAGGCGAAAACGCCAACACGATGACAAACATCAAAAATATGGCAACTGCCAGCATATAAAACCAGCCAAACGTTTCGGTGGTAAACGCCAGGACGTTACTAAACAGCTCGCCGGCCGCTTCTGGATTGATAGCAGTACCAATCACCAATAGCAGCATGATAGCCGCCGCTGGGACAAAAACTGGCAACAAAATAGTGGAGCGAGGTAATTTACTCATAAAAGTGATATCCTCAAAAAGTGACAAAACCGACCAACCGTGCTTGTTAAAATATTTTTTGCATAAAATGTCTGTCTGATAAATGTTTGATACTACATTTTTGATTTCTGACACTCTACTGCTTATAGGCACTGGTTTGATGAATGGGTTTTAAAGACAAAACTGTTTAACCAACAGTCAGCCATTACGATATTTATCACACTCTTTTGAAAAACCCCAGACAATCTCTGTCCTTGTAACACTACTTTAACGGTTGTTACATGACTATTACCAAGCAACAAAAAAGGCAGCTTGTTAGCCGCCTTTAATATATAAAATATATCTGTTTGTCTGCAATTGCCATACTATCCTGCAATAACTGCGGCAAGCTGTTGCGCCAGATCTGCCAGCTCGCCTTGATCCGCTTGGGTGACGGCATGACGGCCTAGCTCATGAATACTCGATGGAATCAGATGGACATGATAATGAAACACTGTCTGCCCAGCTTGCGAACCATTTAGTTGCATTTGGATGATACCTTCGCGCTCAAACACTTGACGCTGCGCTTGCATGACTTTTTTGGCAGTCATCAGTACCGCTGCCGCATATTCTGGCTCCAAATCAGCCAAATCGATTGCTTTTTGTTTGGGAATGACCAGTACGTGGCCTTTTGCTTGTGGCATGATATCCATAAAGGCAAGGGTTTTATCGTCTTCAAAAACCTTATGATATGGAATCTCACCCTTTAGCATTTTTGCAAAGATGTTATTGTCGTCATACTGAACGTGATTGTTTTGATTCATTGTTATTCCTTTATTCATTGGCCAGTGTGGTGAGTGAATGTTTTGGAAGCTTTGCTCACAACAAGTGTTATATAGTGGACGAAATATCGCCTGAGTACAAGCCGCCTGCTGACTTGTCAATCAAAGCCCCCATATCGATATGCGCCGACTCGCTCAGCAATTTATTGGCGACTCATAGACTTTAAATGTTATATTAACCCTCTACTTTAATGATGCTATATTTATGGATTCGCCCACCTTGCCGACGCCTTTATCAAACGACAACCTAAACGACCATTTAGCCGCCAGCTCTTCTGCAGAAACGCGTACTGAGCATCCAGCGCAGAGCCTGCCGCCTAATAGCGTGATTTTGGCCGAGGCGCTGACCGATAGCAGCATTCATTGGCAAATACACAACTGCAAAGTCAGCAAAAAAACAGTGACGCAGGAGTTGCCGCTGCCTTTTTTATATCATTACGACAGCTTAGACGATGCCATCAAGCAAGCCAACCCGCTCACGCCTGCCCTACTGGCTCAGTTTAATAGGCCGATGAGTGCCAGTGAGGCCGCGCAGCTCATCGGGATTGAGGCCGCGCTCATCACCAGTCCTTGGCATATCAAGGTCATCGGCTCACTGGTGGTGTTTAGCGAGGCGCTGCAGTTAGCAGTGCGCCTGCACTGGACCAATACGGGCAAAGACACCGAGCAAATCTATACCAAAGAGGCGGTGGATGCGCTGAGCACCGCCTTAAAAGACTGGCAGTTTTTTGGCCGCGTCGATGTGCTCTACAAAAACGACAAACAAACGCTTGTCTCTGTTTTAGAGGATGCTGACTCACAAGCGGCAGCAAACGAGCGGATACTACCCATCGCCGCCAGCGCTGAGTATCAGCTGTTGCCAGCGCCTCACGCTCTAGAGGTTATCGCCCGACTAGAAGCGGATAAAACTGATCTGCCTTGGTTTGACAAAGCCATCTTAGAGCGCCTAGCATAAATTGTCGTGTTGGGCCGCCTTATGCCTTCTTATGGTTTATCGTTGATGCGCTTGCAGGACGGCACATTGCTATTAAAATAAGATTTTATCGATACGATGAATCCACGTGATCATGGCATATTTTTATTATTCATATCTAATGGTATGGTCATGACCTAGTATTATTCATTGGTCGTTATTTAGTATAAAAAGCACACTATCATCACAGCTGAGGCTGCACTTTTTTATAAACCTCGCCTATTTGTAAGGAAAATCACATGGATTATCGCTCAAAAACCTCTACCGGTGGTCGTAACATGGCAGGTGCTCGCGCACTGTGGCGTGCAACTGGCATGACTGATGGCGACTTTGGCAAGCCAATCATTGCCATTGCCAACTCATTTACTCAGTTTGTACCCGGTCACGTACACCTAAAGGATTTGGGTCAGATGGTCGCACGTGAAATCGAAAGAGTGGGCGGCGTGGCAAAGGAGTTTAATACCATTGCGGTCGACGATGGTATCGCCATGGGCCATAGCGGCATGCTGTACTCATTACCCAGCCGCGATCTGATCGCCGACTCAGTGGAATACATGGTCAATGCCCACTGCGCCGATGCCTTGGTATGTATCTCCAACTGTGACAAAATCACCCCAGGCATGTTGATGGCCGCGATGCGTCTTAATATTCCTGTGGTGTTTGTCTCTGGTGGGCCTATGGAAGCTGGTAAAGTCATAGCCAGTACTGTGGCTCATAGTCATAACAATGATGGCGGCAGCGATGTTCATACCACTGATAATAAAGGCAACGCCATTCGCAAGCTCGACTTGGTCGATGCCATGATGGATGCCGCTGATGACCGCATCAGTGACGAAGACGTTTTGGCTATCGAAAGCTCTGCCTGCCCGACTTGCGGCTCGTGCTCTGGTATGTTTACTGCCAACTCCATGAACTGCTTGACCGAAGCACTGGGGTTATCATTGCCTGGCAATGGCTCACTGCTTGCAACCCATGCGCTGCGCCGCGAGCTGTTTTTAGAAGCGGGCCGCACGATTGTCTCATTGGCCAAACGCCGCTATGAGCAAGACGACGAGTCTGTCTTGCCGCGCTCTATCGCCACCAAAGCTGCGTTTGAAAACGCCATGAGCCTCGATATCGCCATGGGCGGCTCGACCAACACCATTTTGCATTTACTGGCGGCCGCCAACGAAGCAGAGGTGGATTTTAAAATGGCGGACATCGATCGCCTAAGCCGCGGTGTGCCTTGCCTATCTAAAGTCGCGCCTGCCTCACAAAAGTACCATATGGAAGACGTCCACCGTGCAGGCGGCGTGATGGCATTACTCGCCGAGCTTGATCGAGCAGGCCTATTGACCACCGACATACCGACCATCCATAGTGCCACGATGAAAGAAGCCATCGACAAATGGGACATTATGAACCCTGACAACACCGAAGCACGGGCGCTATATGTTGCAGCACCGGGCGGTGTACGTACCACTCAAGCGTTTTCGCAGGCAAAGGAGTGGCCAAACCTCGATGTCAATCGCGAGTCAGGCTGTATCCGTAGTGTCAAACACGCTTACTCAACAGATGGTGGCCTTGCCGTGCTTTATGGCAATATCGCTGAGCGTGGCTGTGTGGTCAAAACCGCAGGCGTTGATGAAAGTATTTTAACCTTTACAGGTCGCGCGCGTATTTTTGAGTCGCAAGACGCGGCCGTCACCGCCATATTGGCAGATGAGATCGTCGCAGGTGATGTGGTCATCATTCGCTATGAAGGACCAAAAGGTGGCCCTGGTATGCAAGAGATGCTATACCCTACTACGTATCTTAAGTCTAAAGGCTTGGGCAAAGAGTGTGCGCTGCTAACTGACGGCCGCTTCTCTGGTGGTACCTCTGGCCTCTCTATTGGTCACGCCAGCCCAGAGGCAGCAGAGGGCGGTGCGATTGGTTTGGTTCTGGAGGGCGACATCATTCATATCGATATCCCAAATCGCACCATCAACATGCAAGTCAGTGATGACGAGCTGGCGGCGCGCCGCGAAGAAATGCAAGCGCGTGGCCGTGATGCGTGGAAGCCTGTCAGCCGTGAGCGCTATGTGACACCAGCCTTGCGTGCTTATGCTGCCATGACCACCAGTGCAGATACGGGGGCGATACGCGACGTGAGTCAAGTTGAACGCTAACGACATCCCTACTCTCTAAAACCTCAAGCTATTGAGAAAAGCCTGCATCGTGCAGGCTTTTTTTTCACAAAAAAGCAACGCAGCACGCGTTTTGATAACGATTTTTTTGCGGTAATAATATATTTTTGGCGTCATGATAAGACTGACTCAGAGCAGCCGCGCTGACGACTTCGAACAAACTATCAGTCAGATAGCTTAGGTGACAGATAACTGAGGTGATCTGGTTATTGACTAGGCCGTCATACATTAAATATTTTTAAATAGTTGTCGATAAAAACTTTTATAACATATTTTTATAACATAGTCGCGTGCACCCCTTTATGATTGAAAACTATAACGTCTTCTTATTGGTCTGCGGTATCGCCTTTTTGTTTGGGGCACTGTTTCCTATCGCGTTTAAACGCACCCCGATCTCATTGCCGATGCTGCAGGTAAGCTTTGGGTTGCTGATGGGTTATTGGTGGACGACGTTATCGTTTTTGGATCCGATTGACAATGGCCTTGTCATCGAAAAACTCACAGAAATCGTGGTCTTGGTATCACTGGTTGGCGCGGGTATCAAGATTGATACCGAGCTATCTTGGCGGCTGTGGCGACCGACGATCAGGCTGCTGCTCATCACCATGCCGATTGGTATTTTTGCCATGGCAGCGTTGGGCTACTATGCTTTTGGCTTGAGTATGGGGGCGGCGATTTTGTTGGGTGCGGTGTTGGCACCGACCGATCCTGTCTTAGCGTCTAGCATTCAGGTCGGCCCACCAAACACTGGCGGCGAGGACACGACGCGCTTTACCTTGACCTCAGAGTCAGGGTTAAATGACGGATTGGCGTTTCCATTTGTTTATTTGGCCATCAAGGTGGCAGAAGCGTTGAGCGCAGGTCAGCGTTTCGATGGCGAGATGCTCTGGTCATGGTTTGCCCACGATGTTTTGTGGAAGATAGGCGCAGGATTGGTGGTGGGTATCGTCGTTGGCAAAGCCATGGCCAAGCTTGTGTTTTCTAAATACAGTCAAGAAACGCCCATCTCACAAGGCTATGTAGTGATCGCTCTGACGCTGGTCGCTTATGGACTGGCCGAGTATGTAGAGAGCTATGGCTTTATCGCTGTGTTTGTCGCAGCCTTTGCCTTTCGCCGCTCAGAGCACCAGCATGATTACCATCAAAAACTACACGATTTTGCTGAGCAGTCAGAGGGTTTACTCATGTCGCTGGTACTGGTGGTGTTTGGGATGCTGCTTGGTCAAGCCTTACAGTCAGGCATCGAGCTGACATGGCGGGTCTACATCGTCAGCTTTGTGTTTTTACTTCTGATACGTCCTATCGGCGGGTTTATCGCCTTATCGGGGCTAGGCCTGCCTCATTCCGAAAAATACGCAATCTCGGCTTTGGGCATTCGCGGTATCGGCACCTTGTATTACTTATCCTATGCGCTCAACCACGGCTACTTTGCAGACGATGATGCGCTCAAGTTATGGGTGGTCTGCTCTATTGTAATTTTGATATCTATCTTTATGCATGGCTTGAGTGCGCCAAAGCTGCTCAAAATAACACCCAATAAGCCGCCTTCGACATAAGCATTATCGAACATGTTAGCAATTTATACACTAGCTACGTGTGGCTAAGGCGCTATCAACGCGAGTACTGCTTCGGTCAAAGCAAACTGACGAACGTCATTGAGCATCGTAGTATCGAAGTTATGAATAAAAGCAAACGACAATTGCCGCGATGGATCACACCACGCCACTGAGCCGTTGTAGCCCATGTGACCAAAACCCGCCGCAGTATCAGCACAGACACTAAACAGACGATGATAGCCCAAGCGCCAATACATAGGCGCTGGCATGACTGCGTCTAACCCTGTGACTTGGGGCGTGGATAACTGCTCAAAAGTAGCGCGATCGATTAGCGTCTGACCTTGCCATACCCCGCCATTGGCAAGCATAGCATATATCGTCGCCAGCGCCTGAGCCGACGCGACCCCATTAGCGGCAGGGATGACGGCTTGTAGCGTTTGTCGTTGATAGTAATCAATAGGCTGCTTACCGGCTGGGATAAGCGCTGATTTGTAGTTTTTTAGATTGAGGTGGCTGGTATCAAAATACAGACGACTGATACCTGCAGTGGTTAACACCGGCTGGCGGTGATGTCCTTTATCCGTCCCAGAAGCAGCTACAGAGTGCTGCATCTGCAAGGCTTGCTGCTGCCAACACGCCGCACTTGGCAAATGATTGTAGACAGATAAGGTATTTGCCGAGTCTGGTTTTAATGTGGGTTTTTGTCGTTTTTGCCGCAGCTTAGGGGTTGCCGTCTGGTCTGTATCAAAGTCTTTGGCCAGCTTGGCGACAAGGTCGACTTTGTCATCTGGCACCCCAAAATAGCAGCTATCAGCAATCCCTAATGGCGTCGTCAAATAATGGCTTAGCGCTTGCGCAAGCGGCATCTTGGTGACGATTTCTACCAAGCCGCCCAGCACCCAGCCGTAGATTAGCGCACTATAAGCGGAGTCGTAAGCGTCGGCTTGGTCAGGTTGAGTCATGGTCATGTCGGTAACTTTTTTGCGCATATACGACCAGTCTAGTACCGCCTCGCTATCTGCCTCAATACTGGTAATTGCAAAGAGATCAGCTTGGTGCGACATCACCTGCCGCAGCGTAACATGCGCTTTGCCATTAGCCGCAAATGTCGGCCAATACTGGGCAATGGGGACATCATAAGCGAGTAGCTGTTTGGAGACCAATACATGAACCAGAGCCGCGAGCACCCCTTTGCCCGTCGAAAAGTTAATCGCTAGAGTTTGCGGTTGCCATGCCATCTCTGGACGCGCCAAGCCCACACTAGCACGAGCGATACACTCGCCCGCCTGATAAACTACTAGCGCCCCACCAGCTGGCGCATCATCAAGCTGCAATTTTGTCAGCAATTGCTGTAGGCGCTGCTGCAGGGTGGTATTTATTTGAGCGTCATCGCGTTCGTTGGTTTTGTTCATTGTCTCAATCATGGCAGCCTTACTCTACTATCATAAAAAGGCCACCGTCTGGTCGCCTTTTGTTCTATTAGCCGATTACTCTAGGGTGTGTCTTTATTTCAAAAATGGTGATAAAAGTGAGATAAGTTGCGGTCAAACAGATGTTTGGCAAAATTTGGCCATTTTTAGCCCATTTAGATACCTATCGAGTGAATTGAAAACACGCCCTAGTCTTCGTCTTATTAGCGCGGGACCAACAAACGATTATACACCTCATCTTCTAGCTTGCTCAGACCGTGACTACGTCCCCTTGCCATGGCTGTATCCATTTTTCGGCCGCGTAGCCAGCCGGCGCGCAGTGCCGTCACCGCGCCCACTCTATTACCAGAGCCACAGTGTAGGGCTACCTTTTTGCCGTGATACTGGCGCAGGATGTTATCAAACGCCAATACTTTTAGCTGCTTTAAATCAGCAGCGCCGCTGATAGGCAGCTGCTCATAATACATGCCTGCGCGCTTGACGGCGGCGGCTTCATCAAAGCTCAGCTCGTCATCAGGCTGCAAGTTGATGACCAGCTCGACGCCAGCCTTTGCCAATGCGTCAACTTTTTGTTCATCCAGAGCGCCGCATACGATGGTATTGGCATCAGGACGAAAATAAGGCTCAAAGATGGTCGAAAGCTCGATGCCATTGTCCACATTGTCCGCATCAGCTGTGGCGCTGTCGTCTGCCGCAGCATCATTAGCAGCAGCGGTATTAGTTGCTGCGACATCATTGATTTGGTCTGAATTTGGGGTTGTTACTGTAGTATGTGAGGTCATAATAATAAAAAGATTCGTTAGTCTGTCTACGTAGGATATATATAAAGACAAACGCGCTTTAGTGCTTAAACGCGTTTGATCGGTTCGCCATCACTTTCGATAGCAGTTACGCGAGAGCCCCAGCTGTATTTACTTAGCGGTCTTGAGCGTTACCAAACCCGCTAGATGAGGCTTGTCATTTTTGGCGCTAAATAGACCAAACTCACAACTATCATCCGTGTTTTGTAGCTGTGATACCGGCTCGGCAATCAGCTCTACTTCAGCAGGCAAAAAGATAGGGAGTTTAAAGGACACATCGACAGTACAGGCATCAGGCAGCTCATCCATCAGCGCGAGACATTTGGCTTTCGACCACATACCATGAGCGATCGCTTTTGGAAAACCAAAGGCCCGTGCCGATAGTGGATGCAAGTGAATGAGGTTAAAATCCCCTGAGACAAAAGCATAACGACGGCCAATATCTTCTGGTACTTCAAAAACACTGTGCGTCCCATTGTCATCGACAGTCGGTTTTACGGTAACTGGACGCGGTTTGCTTTTTTTGCCTTTACTGCTGCTGGGTTTTTTGCCACGTGATAGATAGGTTGATGTCCCCTCCCACACTACCTCGTCTTTTGATTTGACTGTCGTGACAAAATCAAACTGTTGACCTTGGGCATGGTCGCGCAGATTATCAAAAGTCACAGACATCGCCACTGTTTCACGCTCACCGATAGGACGATACTGCGTCACACTGTTGTCTACGTGTACGAGACCGAGCATCGCAAAGGGAAACGGCTCTTTGACCATCATGTTCATTTGCAGCGTCTGCGACAACACAGAAAAATAAGTAATAGGCACTTTGCCATTATCTGCAAAACCACAAATCTTACGATAATCGTCTAAATTTTCTTGATCAATATGGAGGTCATCGACGTAGTAAGTCGCTTGTGGTAACTGATCTTTACTGACTTTGCCACTGTTGCCGATAGGCAATAAACTTTTGACGATATTGGCATAAGTTGTATGCGCTTTTGGCAACGCATCATAGTGTTTGTCTGACATAAATAAATCCTAAGTAGGGCTGGAGCAAACCTTTTGGGGCATTGTTATCATGAGTTCTACGTTTTTATCATAAAAAAGCCACCCTTGGGCAGCTTTATTACAATTTATCAGCAATTTTTTCGTAAGCATATGTTAGGCAATCAAGAAAAAACCTCACATTACGATGTGAGCACCGCTTTATTCTTTAGCGACACTTACCTTACTTACTTTTGCCACAGCTTAGCTATGCACGGACAATTGCTTGTCCTAAGCACCCAGTAAGCTTTGACCACAAACGCGAACGATGTTGCCATTTAGGCCACCCGATGCAGGAGAGGCAAACCAAGCGATGGTCTCGGCCACGTCTACTGGCAGACCGCCTTGGCTCATGGAGTTCATGCGGCGACCTGCCTCACGAATAGCAAAAGGGATGGCCTCTGTCATTTGCGTCTCGATAAAGCCTGGTGCCACAGCGTTGATGGTCATACCCTTGGCATTGTCTTGCAACTGTTTGGCAGTAGCATTGACCAGTCCGATGACGCCTGCTTTAGAAGTGGCATAGTTGGTTTGTCCCATGTTGCCTGCGATGCCTGAGATAGATGACACACATACGATACGTGCGTTGTCTTTTAATACATCGTTTTCTAATAGATAGCGATTGAGTCGTGCGATGCTAGCTAGGTTGATATCGATGACCATATCCCACTTTTTTTCATCCATTTTTGCCAACGTCTTATCGCGCGTGACCCCAGCATTGTGAATGATTGAATCAAGCCCACCGCGCTTTTGTGCCGCCTCTGCAATTTGCTTGCCTGCATCCTCGCTGGTGATATCGACTGTCAGCACAGAGCCGCTGATTTCGCTTGCGACTTTTTGTAGATCTGCCTGCTGCTGAGGTACATCTAGGCAGATAACGTGAGCGCCTTCGCGAGCCAATACGCGCGCGATTGCTTCACCGATACCGCGGCTGGCACCTGTCACCAGCATGGTTTTGCCACCTAAAGGCTGTGTCCAGTCGACATCCACAGTGTCGCCTTTACTGACACGTACCACTTGGCCTGACACATACGCTGAGCGCGCTGAGGTAAAGAAACGCAGCGTTGAATCAAGATTTTGCTCAGCACCTTCTTCGACGTAGACCAACTGGGCGGTGATACCGCGCTTAAACTCTTTACCAACAGACTTCACAAAACCCTCAAGCGCACGCTGCGCCAAGGCAGCCTCGATGTCTGTGAGGTTTTCTGGCGTACGGCCAATGATGATGACACGGCCTGATTTTTCGACACGGCGCGCCACTGTATGAAAAAATGCGTATACCGCTTTTAGCTGATCGGCGTTACTGATATTACTGGCATCAAATAGCAATACTTTAAACTTATCATCGCCGCCCGTATTGGCTTTTGCGTCTACACCAGCATCAGCCAGCGCATCTTTGATATCGTCGCTACTATTGACGTACACATCTGCATGGACCTCTGATAAGATGCGGGCCACTGCAGCGCTTACGCTTTTGTCGTCGCCATCAGCGCGACCAACCAACACACTGCCACGCACCAAAGGCTCACCGCTCTCAAAACGATCTAACGTCACTGGCAGTGGTAGACCTAAATTTTTGGCCACTTTTTTGCCAATAGACGACTGAACAAAATCACCATAACGGTCTGACATAATATAATCCCTATAATAAATGGTTAAAATAATTAAAAATGCAATGCGCCTATTATATAGACTCACCGGACGCATCATTATTGATATTTAGTAAATGCATTAAAATCTGGCTTAACTATACACTTCCGTTATAAACAAGTCCAAAAACTGACAAAGTCTACAACAATCTGTAAACAAGCCAGTATACAAGATGGCAACTTTTTTTCGCGTCACCGTGCCTGATACTGTGTTAAAATCAGACCCATAAGTTATGGCAAATGCAATTATCGATAACAATATATTATCAAATGCATTATTATGCAATGGTAATAATCGAGACGCCTGAGTTTACAAAAATAGTCTGGGTTTTCAAGCCGCTCTTTTGCTTTTAAAACCCTGACCAAGCGGCGACAAATAAGCGTCACATCGTTTGCCAAAGACATACATTACGCTGGTAAAAACGTCTTATCATAGATGACCATAGTAAGTAATAAATAATGGCCAGCAGCCACCTTTTTTCTTTTGTACCCATACTCTTTAAGGATAATATTATGAGTAATAAAAACAGTCAGCCTGATAGTCCAGTCGTTGAAAGCACTGTCGTAAAATCTACCGATAGCAGCAGCAATAACAGCAAAAAAGACACTACAACCAAAGGCACTGACAGCAAAAAAACCACTGAGAGCACTGCCGCAGCCGTCGGCAAAACAGCAGCTGCTACCCAATCAAAAAAGGCCAAACCAGCCTCAAACCTAAACCGCGTCGCAATCTTGGGCGGCAACCGTATCCCCTTTGCCCGCTCAAACGGCACTTATGCTGACGTCAGCAATACGGACATGCTAACCGCTGCATTAGATGGTTTGGTCGAGCGTTATAACCTACAAGACGAAATCATCGGAGAAGTCGTCTCTGGTGCAGTCATGAAGCTGAGCCGCGACATTAACTTAACGCGTGAAGCGACGCTAAATACAGCCCTAAACCCTCATACGCCAGCATATGACATCTCACAAGCCTGTGGTACTGGCTTACAAGCGACCCTTGCCTCTGCCAACAAAATCGCCCTTGGTTTGATTGACTCAGCCATCACAGGCGGTGTCGACACCACCTCTGATGCGCCTATCGCTATCGGTGATGGTCTGCGCAAAGTTCTTATCAAACTCGGTGCGGCAAAAGACAACAAGCAACGTCTAAAAGCACTAATGGGTCTAAACCCTAAAGATTTGATCGACACCCCACAAAACGGTGAGCCACGTACCGGCCTATCAATGGGTGAGCACCAAGCCATCACCACGCTTGAGTGGAATATCAGCCGTGAAGACCAAGACGAGCTGGCGTTTAACAGCCACAAAAACCTAGCACGTGCTTATGACGAAGGTTTCTTTGACGACCTTATCACGCCATATAAAGGCTTGACTCGTGACAACAACTTGCGCCCCGACACCACGCTCGAAAAGTTGGGCAAGCTAAAGCCAGTATTTGGTAAAAAGAACGCCAACCCAACCATGACAGCGGCCAACTCTACCCCCCTCACTGATGGCGCCTCTTGTGTCCTACTCGGTACGGATGAGTGGGCAAAAGAACACGGCCTCAAGCCATTGGCGTACATCGCGCACCAAGAAACAGCGGCTGTTGATTTCATCGGCAAGTCAGGTACTACTGAAGGCTTGCTAATGGCACCTGCCTATGCGGTACCGCGTATGCTTGAGCGTGCTGGCCTAACGCTGCAAGACTTCGACTTTTATGAAATCCACGAAGCGTTTGCATCACAAGTGCTCTCAACGCTTGCAGCATGGGAAGATGAGACATTCTGTCAAGAACGTCTGGGTCTTGATGCGCCACTTGGCTCCATCGATCGTAGCAAGCTAAACGTAAATGGCTCATCATTGGCAGCAGGCCATCCATTTGCAGCGACAGGCGGCCGTATCCTAGCCACTGCAGCTAAGCTACTGGATCAAAAAGGCTCAGGCCGCGCCCTGATCTCTATCTGTGCAGCAGGTGGCCAAGGCGTCACGTGTATCCTAGAAAAATAATATCGCCATTGTCTGTTTAGCAGACAGATAGCTTCGGTTGTCTAAAACACCCATTAATCACGCGATTAATGGGTGTTTTTTTGTGCATACAATCGGCCAATAAAACCAATGACCGCTGCCTTATCAAAGACCACTTCACACAATAATCAAACGCACCTACCGCCTAGTCCCACTGCCAGATGTGCTAAAGTAAAGACCACAACAAACAAAATCATAATAATATTTGGCAGGAGCTTTTTATGAGTAAAATTCCTTCGGCGATTGACCCAAAACTCTTAACCATACAAGAGCGTCAAAATCTTAGCCCACCCGAGCAAAACAGCTTTATCAGTCGGATGAACAAGGAAGTGTTTGATGATGAGCTGCGCCGCAAAATGCACGAAGACCTTATCGACACCTATGATGAAGAGCTAGAAAACGAAATAGATGATTATGTGCGTGATTTTCGTTTTGATGGGCGGGAGATGAACGAGCAAGAAAGGCTGGATCGCCGACTGTACTTTCAGGAGCTGGTGCGCCTGCAGCGCGAGCTTATCAAGCTACAAGACTGGGTGGTCGATCGCGGCGAGCGTATCGTTGTGATATTTGAAGGACGCGACTCGGCGGGCAAAGGCGGTGCGATCAAGCGCATCACCCAGCGCCTAAACCCACGGGTATGCCGCGTCGCTGCTCTGCCCGCACCGACAGAGCGTGAGCAGTCGCAGTGGTACTTTCAGCGTTATGTCGCTCACTTGCCAGCGGCTGGCGAGATCGTCTTGTTTGATCGCAGCTGGTACAACCGCGTCGGGGTTGAGCGCGTCATGGGGTTTTGTACCGATGCTCAGTATGAGGAGTTTTTTCAGTCGGTGCCTGAGTTTGAACGCATGCTCGTGCGCTCCGGTATTCGCTTGGTCAAATACTGGTTTTCGATCACCGATGACGAGCAGCATTCACGCTTTATGAGCCGTATTCATGACCCATTAAAACAGTGGAAGCTCTCCCCAATGGATTTGGAGTCGCGGCGACGCTGGGAGGACTATACCAAAGCCAAAGAAACCATGTTTGAGCGCACTCATATTCCTGAAGCGCCGTGGTGGGTGGTAGAAGGCAATAACAAAAAACGCGCGCGTCTTAATTGTATCGCCCATCTGCTCGAGCAAATCCCTTATAAAGAAGTACCGCGTGATGAAGTCGAGCTACCAGAGCGCAAACGCGATGATGAATATTACCGCGAGCCTATCCCAGATGATATGTACGTGCCACCGCGTTATTAACGACTTACGATAATATTGTCCTACTCTGTCTCAAACAAAAAGGCCGCGGTATCTTAAATGAGATACCGCGGCCTTTTTTATACTTTATACGCCTAGCATAGCATGCCAGTCATCACCATAACGCGTCAGCTACATGGTATAAGTAGACTGCAAACTGTCGATTTTGCCAGCCAATAATCGCTCTACTTCGTTTTTGATTCTTTGCCCTGCGATATCGGTGCCGATTTGTACCGCAAAACCGGCTGGCCGGCCGCTTTGGCTTTTAGAGTTGATCCACACCACCTTACCATTCATCGGTAAACGCTCGCTGGAGTTTGGCAATGTGATGGCAATAAACACTTCATCGCCCAACTGCTGTGGACGATCAGACGGTACAAATAACGCTCCATTGGTCACAAAAGATAAGTAGCTGGCATATAGCGTTTCGATGTCTTCAATATGGCAGGTTAAGACCCCGCCGCGTCCTGGCATGGCCATAGTCAGCTTCCTTTAGTCATTGGGTTAGATTTTTATGAGTGAGCGCTCGTTTTAAATATTGGTTTATAAACGCGCCAATTCTTGCATCAGCTTATCATAGGCAAATTTTTCTTGCACATTTTGTTGTAGCGCAACTTTGCTTTGCTGCAAGCGATGAAAAAATGCCTCTATAGCACTGTCGTCAGGGGTACTGCCATCAGCCTGATCGCTCGTAAGCGCTGTCCAATTGATATCTTGCTGTAGTACTGCTAGACCTAAACAGACGCGGCGTATGTCGAGCAGCATCAGTTCAGAGAGCTGAATAAATTCTATAATACTAAGCTGTGATTGCCAATAGTCACTAGCCGCCACGCTACTACGTTTGCCACTTCGCAGCGCCAGCCAAGTCGTCAGCCACAAGGCACGCTTGCTATACCATGGAGCGTTGGCCAAGGCGATCGCAGCGAGCGGCGCGCCGTTAGCCAGCTGTATAAGCTGGCGAAGCCCGGCTGGGCTCACGGCTTCACGGTTGACCGTCGCCCCAAGTGCCTGCGTTACATAATCCATGGCGACTGCAGGCTCAATCGTCTGTAACGCCAGCTGCTGGACGCGGCTTTTGATCGTGGGCAACAGTTGGGCTGGACTGTCGCTAATCAAAAACAAATGTACCTGCGCTTGCGGCTCCTCCAAGGTCTTGAGCAGCGCGTTGGCGGCAGCGACCGTCATTTGCTCTGCATGGTCTAACACACAGATGCGCAGGCCTTGGCCGCCTTGATAAATAAAGGGCTGTAGCGCGCGGATGTCATCTACTTTTATTTTTAAGGCGCTATTGCTTGTGGTCTTGGTGTTTTTTTTACCGGCTTTTTCTTTAGCTTCTATATTATCGATACTGACTGGCATACTGATAAGTGGCAGCGTCTGCAAGCTTGGATGTGTACCAGATCTGAGCCACTGACAGCTATCGCACGTGGCACACGCCCCTTGCGGATGGGTTGCACGCTCACGGCATAACAGCCACGCCACCAGACGCCAAACAAAAGCACGTTTGCCCATGCCTTGCATGCCTGCGGCCAGTAGAGCATGCGGCAAAGTCTGCTGCTGAGTGACGCGGCCAGTGAGCTGTGACCATAATGCCTGCTGCCATGGCAATAATGGCGCAAAGTAAATATCATCTGCAGTCTTTGATGCACCTATATTTTCCATTGTATGACCTATGGCTCCAGCTTTATAAAATGACTTGAAAGCTTAATGGTAGTTTTGCTTAGGCTATTTTAGTTAGTGGTGCTGCTCGGGCTCTGAAAGTCGGTGAATGCCATTGCATTGAGGCGATCCAAGTCCTCTTGGGTATCGACCCCAGCCGGCAGATGACACGCTGCGGTCGCGATAGCAATATGGCCGCCGTTTTCTAGTACGCGTAGTTGTTCCAGACTCTCTAAGGTCTCAAGCGGGGTCTGTGGCCAATGTACAAACTGCTGTAGCAAGCTCACGCGGTACGCATAAAGCCCCAAATGCCGATAAGCGTTTTTGGGTGGTTGCTTGTTTGGCTCGTCTGTCAATACCACATCACGGTCACAAGGAATAGGCGCGCGGCTAAAATATAGCGCGCGCTGCAGCGCATTGGTATATTGACTGACGACCTTGACCACTGAAGGACGCAAAAAAGTCTCATAATCATCGATCGGCTCACACAAGGTGGCCATGACGCTGGCTTTATCCGCGACCAATAGATCCTTTACTTGCTCTAATAATAAAGGCGGCACCAGCGGCTCATCGCCTTGCATGTTGATGACGATATCCTGATCAGCCCAGCCTTTGATGGCTGCAACTTCCGCTAAGCGATCTGTACCCGAAGCATGCTCGCGGCTGGTCATCACCACCTCAAACCCTGCGTCCATACACACCTGAGCAATGCGCTCATCATCAGTTGCGATACACATGTCATCAGCAAAATGTGCCGCTTGCGCCTTTTCAGCGACCCACAAAATCATCGGCTTGCCATGAATAGCTAATAACGGCTTGCCAGGTAGTCGAGTACTCTTAAAACGGGCAGGAATCACAATGTGAGTTTTGACAGCAGCCATAGACGCAGTAGCAGGGTCAATGACAGACTCAATGTTAGACATGGTTACTTCCTTAGCAGATTTGATGTGACGTACCGTCTTATATATTTTTGATAATGGCTATCTTTGATAATGAATGTTTTTAGAGCCGCTTTATTTTTTTGTTAACCTTAGCGCCTGATGAGATTTGATATCGATATCCAGTCTCTGTAATTGCTCTGTCAATAAACGGTAGCAATCATCAGAGAGCACGGCGGTGACTGGCAATACCCAGAGCCTACGCTCCAGCGCTTGGTAGTCATCATTTAGCGCATTATCAGCCATGGCCTTTGAGAGTAATGCTTTGATTTTTACAGCGTCTTTTGTGGTAACGACAATAGGATGCTGACGATACTGTAGCAGCTCCGCCAAAGTAAAATCATAATGATCTGGATAAGGATGAGCGATAACCTCAAAGCCTAAATCTGTGAGCGTCTCAAAAAAACGCTGCGGATAGCCGATACCGCTGACTGCATGTACTTGACTGCCTGTCTTTGGCGCTGCCGGATGATCTTGCTGCTCACTTGTCTGTATATCGGCCTTCGCAGCGTTTTGTTTTTGGGTATTCGCCAATGCAGGTGCCCATAAAGGCTGCATGCTGTCCGCTTGCATATACATAAGCAGGCGCTGATTCGGCTGCTTTTGCTTGCTTGCGTGCTCGGTGGCTGGACTTGTCTGTTGCTTGCTATGATACACCACAGTGGCACCCTTAAGCCGAGACAATGGCTCACGTAAAAACCCTGTCGGTAGTAGCTGCTTATTACCAAAACCGCGAGCGGTGTCCACGACGATCCACTCTATATCACGCTGCAGTGCATAATGCTGCAAGCCATCATCAGCAATGATCAGTTGCAAGTCTGGATGAGCGGCCAATAACGTGGTGATCGCTTGCTGCCGATTGGGACTGACTGCCATCGGTGCGCCTGTCATATTGACAATCAAACACGGCTCATCGCCGACCACGCTAGGAGTGCTGCTGGCATCGACCAGCGCTGGCATCTGGCTGGTATCGCCGCCATAGCCGCGACTAATCACCCCCACCTTGATACGATGTACCGCTTGTAGATAGCTCACCAACTCAATAATCAGCGGCGTCTTGCCACTACCGCCCACACTGATATTACCGATGACCATGACAGGTATGGGCGCCCGATAGCTGGCAAACACCCCCCATCGATAAGCCTGACGACGCAGCGTGATGATGAGACCATATAGCCAACTAATAGGCAACAGTAGCCATAGCCAAGCGGCTTTGCGTTGCCATGCACGCGTCACTGTCGTCTCAATACTCAAGGCTGGTTGCTCACTTATTCGTTGATTTGAAGCTTTATACGCACTGACGGCTACTCAAAATCGCGGGCATACATCTGGGCATAGTGACCTTGCTTTTGCATCAGCTCATCATGGGTGCCCAGCTCTACAAGCTGACCACCATCCAAGACTGCGATACGATCGGCGGACTCAATGGTCGTCAATCGATGAGCAATGACCAATGTCGTCCGGTCTTTCATAACATTATCAAGTGCCTGCTGGATATAGTACTCTGACTCATTGTCCAGCGCGCTGGTCGCCTCATCTAGTATAAGAATCGGTGCATCTTTTAGCAGGGCCCGAGCGATAGACAAACGCTGACGCTGACCACCTGACAGCTGCAGACCTTCAGCGCCGATTTCGCTTTGATAGCCATTTGGCAGCTTCATAATAAAATCATGAGCAAACGCATCTTTGGCTGCTTTTTCTACCTCTGCTTGGCTTTTATTGGCCAAACTGCCATAAGCGATGTTATTAAAAACAGTGGTATTAAATAGCACCACCTGCTGATTGACCATCGCAATCTGCGCACGCAGACTCTCAAGCTTGATATCCTCAATCGGCCGTCCATCCAAGGTAATCTGCCCCGAGGAGGTCGACAAGGTACGCGTCAACAAATTGACCAATGAAGACTTACCAGCGCCGCTGCGCCCTACCAAGGCTACCGTCTCCCCTGCTCGCACATCCAGCGTAAAGTCGCGCAGCGCTACGGTCGAATCGGGATACACCAAACTGATATTGTCCAGAGATATCTCCCCAGACAACGCTGGGCTGACCGTGCCGGTGTCTTTTTCTTCTGGCTCATCAAGTAGCGCAAAGATGGACTCACCCGCGGCAATGCCTTTTTGCAGTTTTTGATTGACATCGGTCAGGGATCGAACCGGCTTACTGAGCAGTCCTGCCGCGGCGATATACGAGATAAACTCACCGGCAGAGATATTATCGATCACCGATGGTCTAAGGGCCAGCCAAACCACCACCGACATCGCCATAGCCATCAGCAGCTGTACCGCTGGGGTATTGATACTGTTGGTCACGACGACCTTCATACCTTGGCGCAGGTTCTTTTTGGAGGTTTTATCAAAACGCTCGGCTTCGTAAGCTTGACCGCCGTAGTTTTTGACCACCTGATAGCCACCGATGACTTCATTGGTGATATGGCTGACATCCCCCATGGTTTCTTGGATGCCTTTTGACAACTTGAGATAACGCTTGGATGCGATGCGAATCAGCCATAATATGGGCGGCAACACCACAAACAAAATCAAGGTCAAACGCCAATTACTATAGAACAAAAATCCAATCAGACCAATCACAGTCAAACCATCTCGCAACACCGTTTTCATCGAGTCGGTACTGGCAGCGGTGACTTGCTCGACGTCAAATATCAGCTTTGAGGAGATAGTGCCTGCCGGATTGGCCAAATAAAACGCACTCGGCAAACGCAGCAGCTTATTAAACACCTCCACACGCAGCTCATACACCAAGTTGCGCGACACCAATGCGGAGTAATAGTTACCCAAAAAGCTACCCACACCGCGAACAAAGAACAGACCAATAATAAGCAGTGGAAACAAATCTTGCTTACTTTGGTCATTTTGATTGATGGCATCAGTGATGTATTGCAGCAGTTTGGCAATCCAAATCTCGGTTGCTGCATTGATCGCAAACCCCACAACTGTCAGCAGCAACGCCCACCAGTACGGTTTAAGATAACGTAGCAGCCGCAGCAATGTCTGGTATTTCGGCGTACCTGAGGGCGCAGCCGACTGTTTTTTTGCAGACGGTTTTGTAGCATTTGATGAATAAGCTTGGCTCATAAAAGCCTCAATTTGGGTGTCATAACATGAATGGACTGCATCTATACTGCACCTTCAAGAACTGCAGCTTCACAGAACTACAGCTTTACAGATAAATGCGGCATCGAGCACGCCATATATTATTGCGGTAACGATTGGCCAAGCGGCACAACCGTACTGATATTTAGGTTCAAAAACCCCATTTTGCCAGCGACATCCATCACACGCACGACTGATTGATGCGTGGCATTGGCATCTGCCGCGATGACAAAGAGCATCTCACGATTGCTGCCGGCTTCTTGCTGAAGCATACTGGTCAGCTCCGCTTCATTGCTGCTCGCAAGTGTGATGCCATTGACAAGGTAGCTACCATCTTCTTGCACTGCCACTTCGATGGTATTGTTCTGCTCTGTCAGCGCCACCCCTTCTGCCTCAGGGAGAATGATGTTTAAACGGCTAAAATGATTGAACGAGGTGGCCAGCAATAAAAACACGATTAGGAATAATAAACAATCAATCATCGGTGTTAGATTAATTTCAAGGGGCTCGACCGTCGGTTTTCTAAAGCGCATACCATTCTCTTTAATTGACTCAATACCACACTTGGTAGAATACTGATAACATAGAATACTGATAACCACTGACGCAGATTATGAGGTCATGGCTGCTTCAGCATTGACCTCCCCATGCATAGCAGGCGCTGAGTCTGCCGCGCCCTCTACTGCAGCAGAAGGAAACTGACGCCTATCCGCCAGGTTACTATCTGCTAGCAGGTGATAGTCGTATAGCTCTTGAATCATCAAGCCCGCTTGGGTCTCAAACTGTGCATTGATATCAATGATACGGCGCTGAAAATAGCGATAGGCCACCAGTGCAGGGATGGCCACAATCATCCCTGCAGCTGTGGTTATCAGCGCTTGTGATACCCCAGCGGCTAGCATCGTCGGGTCCTGCATCGCGCCATCAGTAATCGCCAAAAACGATGAAATAATACCCAGTACAGTACCCAATAGCCCAAGCAGTGGGGCAATCGCGCCGATAGTGCCGAGCATGTTGATGTTTTTTTCTAACTGATGGATTTGCACACTGGCGCGGTTTTGCATGTGCATGGTCATCGATTCTAGCCCATACTGGCGATAGAGCAGCCCTGTCGCTAGGATATCGCCTAATGGGGTTTTTTCTTTAACGTTCATCAGCTGAGTGCGGCCGATATCACCGTTTTCACGCAAGCGTGTGATTAGCTGTTCACGCAGTCTGCTTGGAACGATTTTGTTAAACTGTAAGGTATGACTACGCTCGATAATGATGACCAATGCCAAAATTGAGCACAATACAATCGGCGTCATCAACCAACCACCTGCCTTTACCAACTCCCACATATTGCTTCTCTTTTATGTTTTTTTAAATAGTTGTTATAAAGATGGCGCTTGTTAAGCCTGCGCTTCTATCTGTTTGATCAAAGCGGCCAGCTGGTCTTGACTATGAAAAAATATCTCGACACTGCCCTGCCCGTCTTTTTTGTGCTTAAGCTTTACTTCAGCGCCGAGCATATCTGTCAGGCGCTGGGTTAGACGCTCGACGTCACGTGATTGCACTTGCTCAGCACGGCTGACTTTTGGCGCAGGCTGGAGGATAGATTTTACCAGTTTCTCAGCTTCGCGTACCGTCATGCCGCCATCGATGATCTTTTGGGCGATGATCGGCTGCTGCTCAGAAGAGAGCGCCAACAGGGTACGCGCGTGCCCCATATCAAGCGCATTGTTGGCCAAATGATCTTTGACCGTATCATGCAGCTGGTTGAGACGCAGCAAGTTTGACACAGTTGTACGCGCCTTACCGACTACCTCAGCGATCATCGCATGGCTCATACCAAACTCGGTATGAAAGCGCTGCAGTGCAGCGGCTTGTTCAATCACGGATAAGTCTTCACGCTGGATATTTTCAATCAATGCTAGCGCAATCGCCAGCTCATCAGACAAAGCGCGTTCAATCGCTGGAATGACTGGCTTACCTGCCATCTTGGCCGCACGCCAGCGCCGCTCACCTGCGATGATTTCGTGCGTGACAAAATCCTCACTCTTATCCTCACTGGCCAGTAGTGGACGAATCACGATAGGCTGCATAACGCCATGCTGCTCGATAGACGACGCCAACTCTGCCAGCGCCGTTTCACTCATATCACGGCGCGGCTGGTATTTACCCGCTTGCAGGCGTTTAACATCGATCTGCACCAAGCTGATTTGATCTTCAAGCGCACTGTTGTCTGTACCTGTGGTACGCGGTTTGGCCGCTGCCTTGTTTGTAGCCCGTGATTTTCGGCCACTGCTATCAGGCGCGCGCGTTTGGGTTTTAGCAGCATTGGTACGCTCAGAGCGAGTCGCGACACTAGGCGCTTTTGCGTTCGTGTTTGATGGCGAGGTATCTGACGTGTCGACGGGCGCAGCATTGCCACGCGCAGCCATATCGTCTTGCAAGGCAGAGGCGGTAATTTGCTTTTCTTTTTTGATTGACCCTAATAAGGCGTCTAAGCCTCGATTGGCCGCCAACCCTCTCTTTTTCGCCATGATTACCTATCCTCTAACACTAAAATAAAAGCCCATTTTTTACAAATGCGGCTTACTCATTACTTATAAATATGATAGTTACTGCTTATCTACTCTAACACTGGCCACGCTGCGTTTTTAGGCGCTTTGCTTAATCACTTCAGCGGCCAGTTTTTGGTAAGCGCGTGACCCTTTTGACCACCTCTCATACGCAATCACCGGCAGACCATGGGCAGGTGCTTCTGCCAGACGAATGTTTCTGGGGATATGGGTTTTATACATGATATCGCCAAAATGCGCCTCAAGCTCGGCTGAGACATCGCGTGCGAGTGTGTTACGTGCATCATATAGGGTTCTTACGACACCGCGTATATAGAGATTTGGATTGAGCTCAGTTAAACGCTCAATAGTCTGCGACAAGTCGGCCAGCCCTTCTAGCGCATAGTATTCGCATTGCATTGGAATAATCACGCCGTCAGTTGCCACCAAAGCATTGATTGTCAATAAATTCAAACTCGGCGCGCAATCGATAATCACATAATCATAAGCCGGTGTATTGGTAGCGGCTTGCTGCTCTACCAGCGCCGCCATGGCATTTTTAAACAGCTCATGACTGTCTGTTTTGTTCATCAAAGTGATGTCCATACCAGCCAAATCTCGGTTGGCACCAATCACGTCAAACCCAGCAGGACTGGAGACAATCGCATCAGTCAGTGAGACGCCATCGAGCAGCACATCAGCGATGGTCAAGGACAGCTCGTTTTTATCGACACCTGTACCACTGGTTGCATTGCCTTGTGGGTCTAGGTCAATCAGCAGGACACGCTTGCGCTTAGCAGCCAAGCTAGCGGTCAAATTTACCGCCGTCGTGGTTTTACCCACGCCGCCTTTTTGATTGGCAATTGCTATGATTTCCATACACTCACTCAATTTTAATAGGATCTATTACGGTTATTCTCTTTTTTACTGACGCTTGCAATCACAACACCCTGCAACCTTGAGACTCATCAATATATGCTATTTGGATATCAAGGTAAACGATGTTTCACGACCGCACGGGCTCATAGCTTAGACATTTTTAGCAGACAATTCAATCAAATGACGACTATCATGTAAACGCGGCACTGTTAACTTTATGGTGTCGATACGCCAGTCATGCTCGAGCGCTTGCAGCTCTTCATCGCTTGGCACTTTGCCCTTCATCGCGCACAATCGTCCCTCTGCGGCCAGTCTTGGCTGTGCCACATGGACAAAATCAATCAGGCTGGCAAAAGCACGCGAGGTCACCACCTCATAACTGGCTTCGTGCGCCTCGATACGAGAAGCAATAGGCTGCATATTATGTAGGCCAAGCTCACTACTGATTTGTTTGATAAAGCGAATTTTTTTCTGATTGCTGTCCAAGGCTGTGCAAACGCGCTCAGGCTGGCAAATCGCGATAATAACGGCTGGCAGACCTGCCCCTGTACCGATATCTAACAGTGACCCTGAGGGCAAATGCGGTATAATAGCCAAACAATCAATCACATGCTTGATCAGTGCTTCTTTGGGATCAGTGATGGCGGTGAGATTATAAGCCTTATTCCACAATAAAAGCTGATCTAAGTACAATAATAGCATGCGCTGCTGCGTCTCACTCAAAGACAAACCCAGCTCATTGATCGCTTGCGCCAACGTATCGGCCAGTGCTGGCAGCTGTGTACCAAGTTTAACAAATCCGGCCGGATCGATAGCGGCATGATTCACGCTGGTAGATGATGAGGTTTTTTTGGCAGAAGCTGACATAAGGCGCATTATCCAGTTTTGACATGTGAACCGTTTATTTTATCACGCACTCCGCGTATTGAATAGTTGCAGATTGCCCCAATGTGAGACATCTTATACTATCTGCGCAGTCTTTGAGGCGTTATTGTTCTTTAATCATAGCAAACCGCTGAGTATTTACTGCTATCATACGCAGCAAAGAACGCAGCTTTATGATGAAATATACTAAAAAACCAATCGCTCATTTTTAAAGGCCGCATCCTAGACACCGATAATCAAACCGCCTCATAGCAACATTTCCCAATCATCAAAAACGCGACCAAACAAGACACTAATGATATGGTAACACCCTCGACTCAACTGACCGACCCAGCAATAGACACCACCAAAGAACAGACAAAACACGCAAAAAAGGTAACGCAGCTGCATCCACGCTTTTTAGAAGTGAAGCAGCACTGCCACCTAAGCGCTGCGCAACTGAAGCGCTACAGCGATCCTGCGGCACTGCCAAGCGACACCCGAACTGCCCCTGATTTGGACGTGGGCTTTGGCCAGCAGCGAGCGCTAAAAGCATTGCAAACCGCCCTAGACATCAAAGCCAGTGGCTATCATGTGTTTGCCGCGGGCGAAAACGGTTTGGGCAAACGTACGGTCATCAGCCGTTTACTGACTCGCATCGCTGCCGATGCGCCAACGCCTGATGACTGGGTCTATGTGCATAATTTCGCTGATCCTCGTACGCCGCAAGCATTATCCCTACCTGCTGGACAAGCAGAGATATTGCAGCAGCAGGTGAGTCAATTGTGGCAGCAAGCCAAAAAACGCCTCAGTCAGCGTTTTCGCAGTGATCAATACCAAAGCAAAATAGAAGCCATCAAAAACGACACCCATCAAAAAGAAAGTCAGGCTTATGATGTGCTCAATGCCGAAGGCAAGCAATACGACTTGGCTTTGACGTTTCGCTCGTTTGATAACAAAGCGGTGTTTGTCCATCCAAGTCAGCTGCCAACGGAGAGTAGCAGCGCAGCCGATACCGCCGCTGAGCACACTCCCGCCAGCCCTAGGTCAGATAATCCGTACGCCGCAGCCAAGCCCAATGAGACGGCGCATTGTCGTGGCAAGCAAGACAAGGTGCTCTCTGGCGATGACGAGTACGAAGCCGAGCTCGACAACTTCGTACAAAAAAACCACATGCAAAAGCGCTTAAGTCAGCTCACCATCGCACTAGAGCAATTAGAAGACGAAGCCAATGACACCATAGAGGCACTGCATCGTGACATTTCACGCCGTGCCCTACAGCCATTATTTGCCCCAGTTTATCAGCAGTTTGCAGCTCAGCCACAAGTCGTCGATTACCTAAAAGCCGTATCTGCAGATATGGTCACGCATGCTGAGCGCATCGTCAATGGCGATGATGAAGAGTTTGTCACAGCAGCGCTGGCCACCACTCCCAGTCGTTATGCGGTCAATGTCATCGTCAGTCACGCGCCAGACAGTGGTGCACCTGTGGTCTTTGAGGATTTGCCGACGCATCTAAACCTATTGGGCCATGTCGAGCAAATCACCCAGTTGGGCACAGTCACCACTGACGTCAGCATGATTCGAGCGGGTGCCCTACACCGTGCTAATGGCGGTTACCTGTTGTTGGAGGCCAGTCATTTACTTGAGCATCCTTATGCTTGGCAAGGCCTCAAACGCGCTCTGCAATCACGCAAAATCAAACTCTCTAGCCTTGAGCAAATGCTGACTTTGACGGGTAGCTTATCACTTGCGCCGTCACCCATTGACCTTGAGGTGAAGGTGATTTTGCTGGGCGAAGCTGACCTATATTACGAGCTTTTGGAGCTTGAGCCTGAGTTTGATGCCGTCTTTAAGGTGCGCGCCGACTTCCACGACGATGTGACGCGCAGCCCTGAGCACGAGTTGGCATTGGTGGCAAAAATGGCTGATATCATCGATCATGCTAGCCTCTATCCATTCGATCGCAATGCACAGGCGGCGCTGCTTGAGCATTTGAGCTTACAAGCCGAAGACCAAGACCGCTTAAGCTTACACAGCGACTTGTTGATCAAACTGCTGCACGAGTCTGATCGCCATGCGCGCTTAGATGGCCAGCATATCGTTGATGCCCATCACGTCATGCAAGCCATTGAGGATATGGACGAGCGCTCAGGGTATCTGCGCGACTTATATTGGGATGAGCTAAAAAACGGCCAGCAGCTCATTCAAACCCAAGGTCATGCGGTCGGGCAAGTCAACGCCCTGACCGTGGTCAGCTATGCCGATAGCGAGTTTGGCATGCCAGCACGCCTCACCGCCGTCATTCAACCCAACATCGGCGCAGGTGAGATTCTCGATATCGAGCGCGATGTGGATTTGGGCGGCAGTCTACATGCTAAGGGCATGCTGATTATGACCAGCTATTTGCGGGCGCTGTTTAGTCAACACCACGCCCTTAACTTTAGTGCCTCACTTGCTTTTGAGCAAAGCTACGCGCAGATCGATGGCGACAGCGCCACGGTCAGCGAAGGCTGCGCGCTGCTCTCAGCCTTAGCGGATGTGCCAATCGATCAGTCCTTAGCCATTACTGGCTCCATGAACCAATTAGGTGAGGTACAAGCTGTCGGTGGCATCAACGCTAAAATCGCTGGATTTTTTGATGCTTGCTACGAGCAGGAACTGACAGGTCAGCAAGGCGTGGTCATCCCTGTTGCCAACGTCCAGCAGCTGATGCTGCGCGACGACATCATCGCTGCAGTCAAAGCTGGTAAGTTTCATATCTATGGGGTGCAGAGCTTAAGTGAGGCGTTGACACTGATGACAGGACTGCCTGTCGACACCATGAATAAAAAAGGCCGCTATCGTAAAGACACGTTGTTTGGCAAAGTATTAAATCGCTTACTGCTGTGGGACGAAAACCAAAACGTCGATGACGATATTGAGGATAAAGACGCCAAGCAAACCAGCAAAAAAAAGCGCAAGGCAAAAAAGAAAAAAGACAAGAAAAAAAGACGTCAACATCAAGAAGAGAAAGATGAAAAAGGTAATGACGACTCAAGCGCGGATATCACGACAGCTGATGAGTCGCCTGATATCTCCCAGCC
>NZ_JAPEHS010000023.1:0-34686 GCF_028823565.1 Psychrobacter sp. A3 | reverse complement strand
AGCCTCTGGGAACGCAGCACGCAAGTAAAATTTATACCAGTAGCGCGTTTAAATTCATAACAGTTTTACATTCAGCTAACTATAAACCGCCAAAATATAATGTTTAACTAAATAAGATCATAGCACACAAATATTCAGTTATATGGCAGAATTAAGAGCTATTCAGAGAACTGACCAGTAGCCAATAAAAAAACGCCATCACAATCGTAACGGCGTTTTCTACTTATGCAGATATTTCTATGCTAATTACAACGCTTTTAACTGCTCCATCTGCGCTGTCATCGTTTTAAGCTGCCCTTCTAGCTCAGCCAGTTTCGCTTTTTCAGCATCAACCACTTGCGCTGGCGCTTTACTCACAAAGCCTTCATTACTCAGCTTACGCGCGATACCGTCGGCTTGCTTTTGTAGCTTCTCATGCGCTTTGTCCAGACGTACCAGCTCAGCCGTTGGATCGATCAGTCCTTTCATCGGTACCAGTACGCGTAGCTGGCCGACCATGCTTGATGACGATAGAGGCACTTCATCGCCTTCTTTGACGATCTCTAAGCTCTCGACTTTGGCCAGTGCTTTAAACTGGTTTTTGATACGTGATAGCCGCGCTTCTTCCTCATCTGAGATATTTTGTAGCAATACTGGTAGGCGTACGGCGTTACCCAGCTTCATCTCACCGCGGATATTGCGGATACTGGCGATCAGCTCTTGTAGCCATGCCATGTCCGCCTCCACCTGCTCACTGATCTGCGCATTATCAGCTTGAGGATAATCAGCGACGACGATGCTGTCGGTATCTTTACGGCTCAGCAGTGGCGCGACAGTCTGCCAAATCTCTTCGGTCAGATACGGCATGATCGGATGGCTAAAGCGCAGCGCCGTCTCGATCACATGCAGCAACACGTAGCGGATTTGCGCTTTACGCTCGTCTGTCACCGAGTCGTCATTGAGGCTGGCTTTGGCAAGCTCGACATACCAGTCACAGTATTCGTTCCAGATAAACTCATAAATGTCATGGCTGACCATATCGAGGCGATACTGGGCAAAGTGCTGATGGATATTGCTAATCGTCGAGTTGAGACGGCTCATGATCCATTTCTCTGGCAATTCCCAAACATCTACGTTGGCCGCTTGGTCGATAGGTTTGGCGTTACCGTCATTATCGATACAGTTCATCAGTACAAAGCGGCTGGCGTTCCAGATTTTATTACAGAAGTTACGATAGCCCTCAACGCGCTTGAGATCAAAGTTGATGTCGCGGCCAGTACTGGCAAGAGAGGTGAAGGTAAAGCGTAGCGCATCGGTACCGTAGGCTGGGATACCCTCTGGGAACTCTTTACGCGTTTGTTTTTCAATCTTCGCCGCGTCTTTGGGGTTCATCATATTGCTGGTGCGTTTTTCGACCAGCGCTTCTAGATCGATACCGTCAATCAAATCAATCGGATCTAAGACGTTACCTTTCGACTTAGACATCTTTTGACCATTGCCATCCCGTACTAGGCCATGGACATAGACGGTCTTAAACGGCACTTGCGGCGTACCATCTTCGTTTTTGACAAAATGCATGGTCATCATGATCATGCGCGCTACCCAGAAGAAAATAATGTCAAAACCAGTGACTAACACGCTGGTCGGGTGAAAAGTCTGCAGCACGCGCGGATCGGCCTTAGGGTCTGCCCAATCTAGCGTACTAAAGGTCCATAGCCCTGAGCTAAACCACGTATCAAGTACATCATCATCTTGGCGCAATACCACATCATCGCCTAAATTGTACTTAGTGCGAACCTCCGCCTCACTCCGTGCGACATACACCTCACCTGCCGCATCGTCGTACCACGCTGGGATGCGGTGACCCCACCACAGCTGACGGCTGATACACCAGTCCTGCAGGTCAGTCATCCATGCCATATACATGTTTTTGTACTGCGCAGGGACAAACTCAATACGACCGTCTTCGACCGCATCGATCGCTGGTCCTGCCAGCTTATTGACAGCGACATACCACTGATCAGTCAGCCATGGCTCGACGATGGTACCACCGCGCTCGGCACGCGGCGCTTTTAGCGCGTAGTCTTCGATGTCTTCTAGCCAGCCTTCGCTACTTGCTTGCTCGACCAGTTGTTTGCGCGCCGCAAAACGCTCAAGCCCAGCGTATTCGCTCGGCGTGGTCTCAAGCGCAGGCTCACGCGTTTGCAGATCAGCATAGACCTGCATCTCAGGCAAAATATTGGCACGCTCATCTAAGATGTTAATCAGTGGCAAGCTGTGACGACGGCCCAGCTCATAATCATTAAAGTCATGGGCGGGGGTAATCTTGACACAGCCTGTACCAAAGTCGCTTTCGACATAATCATCGGCCACGATCGGCACCACGCGGCCTGTGATTGGCAAAGTAATGGTCTTGCCGATCAAATGCGCATAGCGCTCATCGCTTGGGTTGACGGCCACAGCAGTATCACCCAATAGTGTCTCAGGACGGGTGGTGGCGACCACCAGATAGTTTTTGCCATCTTGGGTGGTGATGTCTGTATCGGTGAAATAGTAGCGGAAATGCCACAAGCTGCCTTTTTCATCGACGTTTTCTACTTCTAAATCAGACAGTGCGGTTTGGAACTTAGGGTCCCAGTTGACCAAACGCTTACCACGGTAAATAAGACCTTCATCAAACAGACGCACAAACACTTCTTTGACCGCATTGGATAAGCCATCATCCATGGTAAAGCGCTCACGCGACCAATCCACCGAGCTACCAAGACGGCGAATCTGACGGGTGATGTTGCCGCCCGACTCTTCTTTCCACTCCCACACTTTATCGATAAAGTCTTCGCGTGTCATATCACGGCGGCGGATGCCTTGCGCCTCTAGGCGGCGCTCAACGACCATCTGGGTTGCGATACCAGCGTGATCGGTACCCGGTTGCCAAAGCGTATTGTCGCCGTCCATACGGTGATAGCGGGTCAGTGCATCCATGATGGCATTGTTAAAGCCGTGCCCCATGTGCAGCGAGCCTGTGACGTTCGGCGGCGGCAAGGCGATAGAAAACGACTCATCCTTATCAAAAGTCGGGGCAAAATAACCACTCTCCTCCCAGCCTTGATACATGCCCGCTTCGACATCCTTTGGGTTGTAAGCGTTTTCTAATTGGCTCAAGGCAGCTTGAATAGACTCGGTCAAGTTGGTCGTGCTGTTGGTATGATTCTCAGGATTGCTCATAATAGAATAATCTTTTATTAATAATGAATGAATTCGGTCAAACAAATAACATGAAACGTAAGCGATGGGATTGATAGAGTGATTTTAACGCAGATGGCCAGATTTTGTTAGATGCTAAGGCAATTTATCGGCTTTTCGGCTGTGAAGCGCATCCATTAAACAATTAACGAACAGCAATTCCCCTCTGGCAAATATAATACGTTATAGTCATGCTATAACATATAACGTCTGTCCATATATTGGCCGAGACCTTCTGCCAGTTGGTAGCGCCCCATCATTGTCCCATAACCAGCGAGTTTACTGTGCCCAAAGATACCGAGCATAACAACACCTACCAAGCCGAGCCATCACGCAATAAGCCTACCGCAGAGGATATCGCGCGCCCTGACGATACGCCAGACCATGACGCCGCAGACCACTACCCGCCAGACGACAGCGAGGTACAAGCAACTAAGACCCTAAAGGATGAAGACCTACCCAAAGAAATCAGCGATGAAGACAAAGAAACCATCAAAAAAGTCGCAGGCGATGACAATCTAAGCCAAGCAAAAAGCTATGCCAGTATCTTGGTGGAGCAAGTGATACATGCCAAAGAAACCTTTGAGCGCTCTTTGGGCTCATTATTTACCAGCGCCTTTACCGCAGGGTTTGAGATTGGCATCAGCTTTTTTATGATTTTATCAGCCTTTGCGCTACTGAGCGCCGTCATACCTAGCGAGTATGCCCTCGTCCTCGCCTCCTTGCTGTATCCGGTGGGCTTTATCATCGTTGTCATCGGCCAGTCGCTATTATTTACCGAGCAGACCTCCCTCCTAAGCCTGCCTGTCTTAAACAAAATCGAACCCTTGCAAAAGCTGCTAAGGCTATGGGGCATCGTTATCGCAGGCAATATCGTCGGCGGCTGCCTGTTTGCCACCTTGATGATTGGCCTTGGCCTGAATATGCAGCTGTTTGGCGCCAGTGATATCGATGCTTATGCTGAGCATATTTTGGGGTTTAGATGGTGGGTCATCTTTGGCAGTGCCGTACTGGCAGGCTGGATGATGGGCATCGCGGCATGGCTTGTGACCTCAGCGCGCGATACCATTAGCCGTATCGTCTTGGTAACGCTAATCACCGGTAGTATTGGTTTTTTGGGACTACATCATAGCATCGTCGGCAACATCGAGATTTTCTCCGCCCTGCTATATGGCAATACCGTCAGTCTGTGGCGCTATTTGCTGTTTTTGATAGTGGTGCTGGCTGGCAATACGGTGGGCGGCGTGGTCTTTGTCGCGATACTAAAAAACCGCGCTTTTTTATTTGAAGTGGAGCGTGTCAAAGAGCAGACCGACGACAAAATATAGTCAGTCCGATATAACATCGGCACAGCGCGCAAAGAAAGCTAAACACTCGTAGCGCTGTCCCTATTTTAAAATAGATTACTTATAAGTATCGATGCGCGTGGCCTTAGCGCTGGTCAACACCCTATAAAACCAATACAAGGCGACACAGGGCGACTCGGATCGCTTTGAGTAGCCAGTTATAAGCGGCGAGCAGCTAAGACGCTCATCTCCACCTCTGAGCGCTTTACTTGACGATATTTGGCGCCAAACACTCTGACCAAGATACCAGCAGTCAAAAACATGATGAGGGTATAAATCGCAGGCGTCATCGACATTTTATAATTGGCCAATAGGGTCAATGCCATAAAGATAGATAACGTGCTGTTTTGTAGGCCGACTTCTAAGGTTACCGACGTTCTTTGCGCCAAATTTAGGCCGAACCATTTACTGCTATAGTAGCCAAGCGCCATGGTCGAGAGGTTAAGCAGCAACGATACCGGGCCTGTCGCGAGTAGCGCCTCGACGAGGATATCACGCTGGACATAGCTTAAAAACACCACCAAAAACATCAAGAATATCACCCCAAATCTCGACACATAGACCTGAGAGTTATCAGCGATACGCGGCGCATAGCGTTTGATCAGCATACCGAGGCTGATAGGCACGATGGTCAACACCACCAACGTCAGCACGGTTTTTAGGACAGGTAACTCAAACGCACTACCAGCACCCATAAAATAAATCAGCGAAAAGCTCAGCACCACAGGAATGCTAAAGACTGTGATGACACTGGCAATCGCTGTCATCGTCACTGACAACGCCACATCGCCTTTGGCCAGATAGGTAAATAAATTGGAAGTGGTGCCTCCTGGGCACAGCACCAGCAGCATGACACCGACGGCGTATTCAGGCTCTAGAGGCATAATATTGGCCAATGCAAAGCCGATGAGCGGTAATAACAACAGCTGATTGGTCAAGCCGATACCAACTGCCTTAGGGTATATTAAAACGCGTTTAAAGTCATTGGCGACGAGAGTGAGACCCATACCCATCATAATCAAAAACAAACAAATGGGGATGATAACTGAGTTGACTAAGGTGACAATTTCCAGACCGTCCATAACTACATCCTTGTAGATATAACCCTTACACGGGCAGGTTTATGACAACGTTATGATGCTCAATCAGCCAATCCTGCTGATATCTTGGGTAAAAGCCACCGACATTGTCAGCGTTTTTATACGACACTTTGTACACAACACTTTTTGGAATCATCACTACTGACATACACCCAAAAAATGTCGAAACATTGAAAGTCAGTATATCGTTGTAAAAGTGTATGTATTTGATTTTTCTGACTACTGGTCAGTCAGCGTTGGGTTTTGTGCTGCGACAACCACAGAGGAGAATCTAAATAGCAGTGCTACGAGGTATTAAGAGATGCTAGGAAGTGCAGAAGGTACACGTACAGGCGATGTGTGTGTAGCAGAAACGATAGGTGTGTGATCAGTACTGATGACCGCCGTGCCATAAGCAATGGCTTCTACCATACTGCCCAATTGGTTGATGTTAGTGACTTCTAGACGTACACCATAAATATGAGTGTAGCTTTTGGTTTTCGCTTGAGCGCGATCGGCGGTATGGTCTTCGTCGCCTTACTCAAAAACCTTACATTTTAGTTTGATATTTAAAAAACTAACGTGTGAATGCGCCACCAATATAGCGGATTCTTTTTTGTCTCATCTCGCTTTAGAATAGCCAATTCACTAATTTACCTCTACAATGTATATGCTAAAGACATTAGCCTAATATCAAACCAACTCCAAAAATTGGTGATAACATGCATCTTAACTCGCTTAAAATTCAAAATTTTCGCCTGCTTGAAGACATCGAAGTCAAAAAGCTTGGTCATGTGAACTTGATAGTGGGTAAAAATAATTCTGGTAAAAGCACCGTACTTGAAGCTATAAATTTACTAGCAAGTGGATTTCACCCAAGTTCTATCCGTACTCTTGCACATAATCGAGATGATATAAAACTTATTGCAGTTGACGATATTCGGCGCGAGTCCCGAATAGCTTTTGAAAATTTTTTCTTTGGTAGAAAATATCCAGATTCTGATGATTCTTTCTTATTTATTGGAAATGAAGATATATCTGTTGAAATTCACCATATCTTTTATAGAGATTCGGAAATTACGCAAGAGATAGAAGAGTCACTATCTAAGAAAGTAGAATATAAAATTATTTCAAAAGAAGACATAGATTCTATTGAGTCTATTAACGACATTCATTCTGGGTTACAGATAAAAACTAAAGGGCAGAAGGTAAAAATTATTGACTTAGAAAATGATGAAAGTTTGAATTTTAGAAGTATTAATAATTTAGAAAAAACCTTACCTTTTAGCTTCGTTAGTTCACAACTTACAAACATCAATGATTTGGCGAAAGCATGGGACACATTAGTATTTACTGAAAACGAATCTTATGTAGTCGAAGCATTAAGTATTATTGAGCCCGACATTCAAAACTTGGCATTTCTAAGTGATGAGTATTCTCATAAATACACTGGGACGCTCGGTAGACGCTTTAACAACGATGTACGTGTGCCTTATATTAAATTGAAAAATGTAGAAGGTAGAATACCTTTACATAGCATGGGTGATGGCGTATTACGCTTACTACAGATAATTTTGAAGATTTTTTCAGCAAGCGATGGCGTTTTATTAATTGACGAGTTTGAGAACGGTCTACACTATAGCGTGCAAAAGGATGTATGGAATTTAATTTTTGAAATCGCAAAACGCTATAATATTCAAGTATTTGCTACTACTCATAGCTGGGATTGCATTGAGAGTTTTGCTCAAGTTGCCAAAGAACGTGAAGATTTAGATGGTATATTGTTGCGTATGGGACGAAGTGTCCGAAAATCGGATAAAGGAAAAGTCCTTGCTACAGAGTTTGATGAAGATGAGCTATATAGCTTAACTAAAGATAAAATCGAGGTGCGTTAGTGTCTAAGAATCTATTAATAGTTGAGGGTAATGCGGACAAACATTTTATCAAAGAGTTTTTACGCTGTGAAAATCTAGATATTGATCTTGATGTACATGTGGCTACTGCACCTGAAGTAGATAATAATGTCAATTATACAACAAAGCAGGGAGTCATTAAGGCTCTAAACACACTCATACCACAGCTCAATGATGGTAGATATGAGCGTATCGGCACTGTGGTAGATATGGACTTTAGACACGATAGTAAGCTTTCCATCAAAGATCTTACGTTAGTACAACTATCAAATGTACTTAATCAGTATGATTTTAATCGAGATATGAAAAGTATAGATAATCAAGGTATCTTTTTTATGAGTGATGAGTTTGACCACCCAATTGGTGTTTGGCTTATGCCTGATAATGATAATGAAGGCTATCTAGAGCACTGGATTATAAATTCAATTAAAGATAAAAGTATGAGTCATTTTGATAAAGCAGAACTCTTTATTGAGAGATTTGATAATACGCATTTTAAATCTACTACAATTGCTAAAGCAAAAGTCTATACTTGGCTTGCTATCCAAAAAAAGCCATGTATGGATTTGAGTCGCTGCTTAAAATCAGAATCTAATTTACTAGATAGAAATTCTTCGAGCTATCAAAATTTTAAAGCATGGATTGTTAAAACATTTAGTTAGTATCATCTAAAGCCTCAACTTTGAAAAAGTCAAAGCGCAGATATCATGCCGCTTACGACAAAAAGCAATAAATCGACAATCAGTGCTGGCACTGAGCGTCACGGCAGCCTATACAGTAAGGCGGTTGGTCAGTGTCAATCAGCGATACTGCCAGAATCGCTACCACTGCCAACAGAGTCACTACCACCGCTGGAATCACTACCACCTGAGTTAGACAATTAAAGGCTAACCCCGATCTGATCAGCAAGACGTTCTCTGTCATCCGCTTCACTCAGCCAATGACTGTTTTGACAAAAACATACAGTAAGATAATCTTGATCAATACTGTTAATAAAAAAGCGATCATTGGATTATACTTTTAATCAATATGATCGTTACTCATGACAGCAGTGCCATAAGCAATGGCCTCCACCATGCTACCGAGCTGGTTGACATTGGTCACCTCAAGGCGTAAACCATAGATGTGATTGTAGCCTTTGGCATGTGCTTGAGTGCGCATACGTACGATGGCCTCACGGCGCGCGCGATCCAGCAGTGTCTCATAAGTGGTTAGGTTTTTGCCAAAGATGCTCAGCGCCCGCGCGACGATCATTTTAAAATAATCCTGCGCAATCACGACGCTACCGAGCACCAGCTCACCTTGCGTGTCCGCCGCCAGTTTGGGACGATAAAACCGCTCGCTTGAGACCACGATATGACCCAGCGTTTGCTCAGCTTGGCGTAGCTGCGCTAGATGCTGACGCTCATGACGGGTGCCAAAAAACCACCCCACCACAAACAATACAAGGAGCGGCGCATAGTTGATAAGCATTTGGGTAAATGACTGGTTCATGACACGTCTCTTCTTATAAAAAAGCGGATAGGCTTTTTAGGTGGTTAACCAAAAGGGTTGAAACGTGGTAAGTCATCAGCTGGCACTGCGCTTGGCTGGGTGGTCGCGGCTTGCGGCGGGCGTGATGAATCATCGTGACGATGGGGCGGCTGAGGCGCTGGATCCGGCATCGGTACGGCCTTGACCGCCGTACCATAGACAAACAGTTCGGAGGCCCCTTGAGCGATACTAGAGGTCGAAAAGCGCAAGCCCACCACCGCATCTGCGCCCAGTGCTTCGGCCTTGACCACCATACGATCGATTGCCTCTTGGCGCGATTCTTCTAACAGCTCGGTATAGGCAGTTAGCTCGCCACCGACGATGTTTTTTAGCCCAGCAAACAAATCTTTGCCGACGTGTTTTGAGCGTACCGTACTGCCATAGACCACATCCAAACGCTCAGTGATCTGATACCCTGGTAGATGCTCAAGATTGGAGAGTTGCAAAGCCATGATATTACCTTATGCATACAAAATAACAGCGGCAGCTGTCTGTTAAAACAGTTGCTACTTAAAAGAACTGACGCGTGGGACGTTCTAGGTACGGTATCAGTCGTTGGTATGAAACAACAAAAACAGCTCGGTCAGATTGCCTTCGATACTATTGGCCATCTGTGCCAGCTTGTCTTCATCACGGCGCATGGCAGCCAGCTCAGGATCTTCATCATCGATACCACTGAGCACAATCATCGGTAGCGTCAATACCGCCACATCCTCGCTGGTTTCTTCATCTTCAAACCAATCACTGGCTTCCTCGCCATACATCGCATCGACAAAACCAATCGACCAAGCGACGATGTCTGACTCATCGGAGAAATCTACCGCCACTTCCTCATCACCAGCGTCTTCGTTGAAAGGCAGCTCGATGGGTGTCTCGTTTTTTAGCTCAGCCATGATAGCGGCACGCCAGCGTTTGATACCATCGACGACGTTTTCTGGAATCTCGCTCACATGACCTTCAAAAAACGCATCCAACCAATTAGGCAGCGGGCGACCGATAACGGTGGCGGTCAAAAAACCATGGGCGGCGACACTATCGAGGACGTAGGGGTTTTCTTGGGTGTCTAAGTAGTCTAGTAGTTCGTCAAAGCTTAATGGATCACTCATGAGTAAAAGTCCTTAAATGAGGGGTATCAATCGCAAAACGATCGAAGATAGGCATGATGATGGAGGGGAGAAGAAAGCGACTGTTAAAAGTTACGTATCCAAACCGTCATGATAAAAAATAAAAGCAGGCAACGCCAAATCTCGATAGAAAGATGAAGCGCTGCTGTAGAGCGGTCATTAAAAGGCTTTAGTTGACAAACATACGGCACTAGAGCGACAGACGAATGCTGCTGACAGAAAAAAAATGCCGGCACTATGACGTAGCCGCTCAGATATCGTCGTCGTCCCAATCATCGTCGTCTTCATCGAAATCGTCGAGATCATCGAGATCGTCTTTTAGCTCTCTTGCCAAACGCTTTTCTTCGAGCAAGTTATCGATCAATCGACGCTTTTCGAGGCTACTTAAGCGTGTGCGCACACTTGTCTCAGCCTCTTCTACTATCTTTGCGTCATCATCATCGACAAAGTCATCATCAAAATCGTCGTCAATATCAGCATCACTCATGACAAACTCCTATCAGTTTTAGCAAAGGTATAAAAAATACATCAATATATATATGCCTTATAAAGTCTCTGTTGAGAGTTGTCAATCCTTTTTGTCAATATGGCATATTTCCCAGTCCCAGCCAAATCTCTTTGCCAAGCGGTATTGTAGGCAATTGTACAGACTACATCGGTACAAGACAGCGCTCTTGATGAGCAATTATGAATAAGAAGCCTCTTGATTGTCGACCATCAATACCGCATTACGCACATCCGCCAACCGCTGAATCATCGCATCATTGCCCCCCTCAAATATCGCACACTCACGCTCATAGACGGTCGTTGGGCGCATGATGCTCTGTACCTGTACATGGTTGCTGATTTGTTTGAGACCTGCATTGGGCAATAAGATCAGCATTTGCTCTTTTTTGCCGATACCATGCAGCAGATGCATCATGGCTTCACTTTGTGCATCATCACTGACGCCTGCTTTGGCAGGCAGTGCAAAACGCGACAGCTCGATATGCTTATCATGGATGATTTTGTTTAGCATCAAATACAGCTTGCCCAGCATCACGCCTGCCAGCGCCACTTTGGCATGGCTGTTGTCGGCTTTGAGCAGCACACTGGCTCCTTTATCATCAAAACTTGGCTCATTTATCACGCTGACACCGAGCAGTAGCGGCTGTTTTAGTAGCTCAGTCGTCGCTTGGTTGAGCAGCTGTGTGCATAGTGCCAGATATGGTAGGCGCTGGGCGGGCGCTAGACGCTCAAGCATATTAAACTCATCATGAAAGACGATTTGTACTCTGACACTATCAAACGTACGCGTGGCTGATAGGCCCGCGCTGCCATGAGCCGCTTTGCCTATGCTTTGGTTATGGCTTGTTTCTGATGGTTTATTCTCTGTATGATGGGCTGACTCTGCTTTGGACGTCGCATCAACATCGTCCTTTATACCCGCACTTATATCCGTACTTATATCCGAGTCATGCTCGGTATCAGTCCGAGTATCAGCATCTGCAGACGTTGCGCCTTGCTGCCCTCTGATATAGCTATTGACTGCGCCATGAATGTTTAGCTTACGTACCGCAGCGCTGGCATCGGCGGTGGTTGTATTGTCAACTGTGCTCTGTGTCACCTCAACGTCTGCGGCGCGGCGGTCGTCCTCATAGCTGCTACGATCATAATCGCGCTCAGAGCCTCGCTGATCGAGCTGTCTAAACTGCTCGCGATGTAGCTCTGAGACATCACGGCTGATGGCGTTGATTTGCTCTTTGGTCGGGCGCGCAAGATAACCATAAATCAGCCATAGCAATAGATGCAGGAGCAGCATGCCAATGACAAACGGCCACTGCATGGCGATAATCTCGCCCTTGCTGATATCTTTTAGCGTCAGCGCCACACTACCGATGACCGCATCGCCTTTGGTAGCGATTTGACGGATGGTATCGCCCTGCTGCATCGGTGCGTTGCCCACTGGTACCAAAATATCATCGTTGTTGTCTTTGATCAAAATACGCGTCACGTCCTGCTCACTGGTGTAACGATTGGCGATGACACTGAGGCTGACACGGTCTTTGTTTTCTAGCGACAGCCTCGCTTCATCTATCAGTTGTGCGACCATCTGTTCGCCTTTTAACGCACGACTTTTGCTCAACTGCTGATCAGTACTGATGACCAATAGCAGTGTCTGCAAACAAAAACTAACCAGAAGAATAATGGCAAACAACCCTTGCCGCGGCGCTAAATACGTCATGATATGGTAAACTTTTTTGGATAAATGAAATTAAAAAACGAGACTGTCGCTCATTTTTTGGCTAATTTTGAAAAATCGTCGGTCTTGTCTATTGTGCTTGCTATCATACTTACACACAGCTGTGCTTACATAACGCTATCGCTCTTATCATACAGACCAAGCGGGCGCGCTTATCATAGCTACTATAGCACCATAATAAGCCTTATAGCGTTAGCAGTTTTAGAAATTTATGTGGCAACGCAGCCGTTTTTTGCAGACCATAATACTTTGCACGCCATCTATAGGCGCTGACCTGTAAAACTGTTATTATTCCTAATCTTATATGAGCATACAAGGGACAATTGAGTCATGCCAAAAAATACCTCTTATTCGTTACCAAAAGACAGCAAAGCATGGCAACAAGCCGTGGATTCTGTTGCATCGCTACTACCCAACAATACGAATTTGCAAGATTTTGACGCATTGCAGTCCCTTCCTGTTTTTGCCCTTATCGTCGTCCTGCCAACTCACGTATCAGCGCTGGACATTCATCAGTATGTACAGTCTTGGGTCGATGAGCAGCCCAACTGGCATTTGGTCACCGTAGCAGAAGACGCCGATGCCAGCTTTGTCAATATCACGGTGTCTGATACCGAGCCTACAGCAGGTGATGCGCAGCGCTTGCCATTTACCCCCGTGCAGGTCTATCGCTATTTGTTGGTGCCTGTGACCGACACCTTGATGCACCCTGCCAAAAAGACGGCAGCCGCCCACATCATCGACGATCAGCTTACCACCCGCTTACGTCACGACTTGACCAAAGCCTATAACAATACAAGCCGTACAGACAGCGGCGAGCAGCTAGATGTGGTCGATTGTCATATCCTGTCCATCGGTCATATGCTGCGTACGCATAAGCTTGCCTGCTTTGATATGGACTCGACGTTGATCGAACAAGAAGTCATCGTCGAGCTGGCCAAAACCGCTGGTATCGGCGAAAAAGTCGAAGCAATCACCGAGGCGGCAATGCGCGGAGAGATCGATTTTGATGAGTCTTTTGCCCAGCGCGTGGCGCTACTCAAAGGCATCTCAACCGATGTCCTTGATGATATCTGCCGCCGTTTGACCTTATCGACAGGCGCGCGCACCACGATCAGTGCGCTCAAAGCACTGGGCTATCATACGGTACTGGTATCAGGGGGCTTTACCTATTTTGCCAACTATATCGCCGAGCAGTTAGGTATCGATGAAGTACACGCCAACGCCTTAGATATCGATGAAGGTGAAGTGACCGGTCATGTGCAGCTGCCTATCGTCAATGGTGCCAAAAAAGCCGCCATCGCCGAGCAGACTGCCGAGCGCTTAGGCATTGATATGTCACAAGTAGTCTGTGTCGGTGACGGTGCTAATGACTTACCGATGATGGCCATTGCTGATTTGGGTGTCGCTTACCGCGCTAAACCCATCGTTCAAGCGCGTGCCGACGCTGCCATCAATGTCACAGGACTTGAGGGCGCGCTTTATGCCTTGGGTTATCCAGCGCTCGCCCCGACCAAGTAACGGCAAAACACACTATAGCCAGTCCCCTATAATACTGGCCGGCAAGATACTATGTACCACTGGGTGCCACGTGCTACTGGTATTTATTGTGTGCAGCATCTATCGGCGTAGGCACAGCACGTAAGGAACATAAACACCAGTCGTGCTGTGCCTGTTCTAAAGTAGAGTAGCTATACGCTCAAAAAGCTAGGTTGATACCTTGTCATCGACCTAGCTTTTATGTTTATCTCGTTGCATTTTTTCTTTATTAGCTTTGTTTCACTCGATATTTTACCCCATCACGTATTTTTGTATAAAGGATGTACTCATGACGGCACCTCAATCACCGCGGCCAAGCGAGTCGTCAGCAGCGGATAACCAACCAAAATCGCTAGCAGCCACTTATATCAAGGGCATGGCGATGGGTGCCGCTGATATTGTCCCTGGCGTCTCTGGCGGCACTATTGCTTTGATTGCCGGTATCTATGAGCGCCTGATCAATGCGCTTGGCAGTATTGGCCCCAGCTTGTGGCAGGTGTTTCGCGCAGAGGGCGGTTTACGAGGTTTGCTTGCGGTCTGGCGACAAGTCGATGCCACGTTTTTGTTGTTTTTGTTGCTGGGTATTGCCAGTAGTTTTGCCACGTTAGCAGGTATGATCAAGCATCTCTTAGACCATCAACCACTACTGATTTGGTCGTTCTTTTTTGGTCTGGTCGTCGCCACGGTATTTTTATTACTGACAGAGATTAAACGCTGGAATATCGGCCGCATGCTACTGTTTTTGGTAGGGATTATCAGTGCTGTGGTGATTAGCAGCCTACCAATCATGACCACCACGCCAAGCTTGCCTTATTTGTTTTTTGCAGGGGCAGTGGCTATTTGTGCGATGATATTGCCTGGGGTATCAGGGTCTTTTATTTTGCTGTTATTGGGTGCTTATGACGCTGTGTTAGAAGCGGTCGATACCATGAACCTTAGCATTCTTTTGACCGTAATCGCTGGTATGGCAACAGGGCTGTTGTTATTCACGCGGGCGCTCAAATGGTTACTAGCGCACTATTACCAAGCCACGCTCGCCCTACTGACCGGCTTTATCGCCGGCTCCTTGGTCAAAGTATGGCCGTGGAAGGTCGATGCGTTGGGGACGCTCGACAGCGACGCCATTTATAACGTCATGCCATGGCAGTATCCGGCAGGCGCGCAGTGGGCGACTACGATAGGGCTAATGCTGCTTGGCGCTGTATTGGTATCCTTGCTCTCGTGGTGGGGTAATCGCCACGCTTAAGGCCGTTTATCGGCTTTGTGATTAGCGCTTAGCATTCTAAAAAACCAAACGTCAACGGTTGTCGCAAAGTCGCCTCTACCCTCTTTAGCTTTACTCAGCAAGCTTTCATAATAGTCGCATTGTTATAAGAAATTCACCTTATCAATAGCGAGATGAATGATGTTAATGACTGTTTTTTCCTTTATCGGTATAGATAGCTTGAGTGGTACGGCACTGTTTGCGTATGGGCTACTGGCAGGTTTGGTGCTGGCGTTGGCGTTTTCATCACAGCGCTGGCTGCTATGGTATCTATTTGGCGGCATGGCCTATTGGCTAGTTTTCATCACAGCGCTGGCTGCTATGGTATCTATTTGGCGGCATGGCCTATTGGCTAGCAGTCGAGGCCGTCCAAAGCCTATTGGTCAGTCGCCCGGCCCTGCTAGCTCTATCAGAATGGCACAGCTATGTCATCGCCATGGGTATCAGCTGGTTGCCGCTGGCAGGCTGGGTGCTGTATCGAGCCATACGTTACGATGATGTCAGTCAGTCAGTACAGCAGCAGCGCGAGTTGCAAGCCGCGCGCTATATCGAGCATACGCCAGTGTATGACGACGATTATCAGCCGCGTTTTCATTGATGATGGCTAATGTTACAAGATACTAAACGCTCTCTACTTAACTACTAAAGAATTGATGGTATTTGATGGTTTATACTCTAATTATATATTTGCCGAAAAAATTCATATAAAGTACGCTATATTTTTTGTCTTATTCTTTAGGAGTTTTATGATGTTTACGCTACCTGTATTAGATATCAAGTCTGACCCGTTAGATGTATTGCTGGCAGTGATTGGCTATCGCCTCTCTATGCTGGCCGATAGTGATAATGAAGACGTACAAAAGCTGCTTGCGGATCGTGATGTGACCATTGAGCTTGCCAGTACTGAATCTGGTATTGCACGTTATTATCGCTTTGACAATGGTCAGTTTAGTCAGCAAAGTGGCCATGCAACAGAAGCCGATTTGACCATTACTTTTAAAGACTCGATGACGGGCGTAAAGCTGCTAACCAAAGGCGATTTGCCAAGCTTTATGACGGCGGTACAAGAAGGCAACTTAAGTATCGAGGGTGACTACAGCTTGATGATGTGGTTCAATAAACTTGCCAAGCACATCGTGCCCGCCATCCCAGAAGAATACAAACCTTATATCCAAAAGGCCAAGCCTTACGCTTATAAAGCGCAGCAGTTTGCCAATCATTGGATCGGCGTTGCCAAGCACAAACTGGGTAAGTAATCACCTATTTGCTAAAGTGTCCTTTATATATAACTCTATATTCCTTTATAATTCTATAAAGGCTAGACTTATCAAGTCGTTGTCATTGGTGTTTTGATGGTATCGACTATCAGTACGCTTTGGCAGCATTCTGACTTTCTAAAAAGGTTGCGGTATACTATATCGTAGCCTTTTTTATCATATAAAATCACAACCTACCCTCTTCATCGTATTATAAAAGGATTTACCTTATGGCAGGATTGCTTAATATCTCAGAGCCCAGCAGCCAGAAAAACACAAAAAACAACGGCTTGGAGCCTGACTTTTTGACCGACATAAAGACCGAAGCGACGGCGCAGCCTACCTCTCATAGCAGCTATAGCCGTGATGATATCGTGCGGTTGTTTGACTTGCCATTGATGGACTTGCTGATGCAAGCACAGACTGTGCATCGTCAGCATTTTACAGCCAACGAAGTACAGATTAGCACTTTATTGTCTATCAAAACTGGCAACTGCCCTGAAGACTGTGGCTACTGCTCACAATCAGGCCATCACCGCGACACCACCAAACTGCAGGCAGAAAAACGTATCGAAGTCGATAAGGTCATCGCCGCCGCTAGGCGCGCCAAAGCCACGGGTTCGTCGCGCTTTTGTATGGGTGCAGCTTGGAAACACCCAAGCGCCAAAGACATGCCGTATGTGGTCGAGCTAATCAAAGAAGTCAAAGCATTGGGGCTTGAGACCTGCATGACCCTAGGTATGCTAGATGACCAGCAGGCCGCGCAGCTGGCTGATGCAGGGCTTGATTATTACAATCACAACCTAGATACCTCGCGGCGCTACTACGAGCAAGTGGTCAGCACCCGCAGTTATGACGAGCGCCTAGACACTCTCGCTCATGTTCGTAACTCTGGTATCAATGTCTGTAGCGGCAATATCGTGGGGATGGGCGAGAGCCGTGACGACCGTATCGACTGGGTACATGAGCTGCTAAAAATGCCCAAAGCGCCTGAATCTATTCCGGTCAATCTATTGGTGCCCATTCAAGGCACACCGATCGGTGATAAAGTCTTAGCAGAAGGCCAGCTCTCTGTGCTGGAGTGGATACGTACCATTGCGGTGACGCGTATCTGTTGTCCGACCAGCTACGTGCGCTTATCTGCTGGCCGCGAGAGCCTCTCTGATGCCGAGCAAGCTTTGGCCTTTATGGCAGGTGCCAACTCGTTTTTTTATGGTGACAAGCTATTGACCACAGGTAACGCCAGTCAATCGAGTGACAATAGGCTGATGCGTGAGCTCGGCCTCACTGCTCAGTTTGCCGCTCCTCGTGCGCCAAAGCAGGTGCCTGTGCTGGATGCGATGAGTGGTCATCAATCACAGGTCGTGTTGGCGCAGTAGCCCTTTATATGCCATTGATTGATAGCTGCGTTGGTAGTCATGTTGGTAGTTGCGCTACTAATGAGCAATATGTGCTAAGCTTGCCGACATGATGGAGCCTACCCGACCAAACAGTAAGAGAGAGGATAATGGCAGATTATTTTAATTGGATCAAAGCAGCGCATATTATTTCTATGGTTTGCTGGTTTGCTGCGATATTTTATTTACCGCGCTTGTTCGTCTATCATGCGATGAGTGAGGACAGCATCAGCCACGAGCGTTTTGCTATCATGGAGCGCAAGCTGTATCGCGGCATCATGACGCCATCAATGATAGCGACATGGGTTTTTGGCTTATGGATGTTAGGACTGGGCTGGGAGGTGTACAAAACCCAAGGCTGGCTACATGCCAAGCTACTGCTGGTAGTACTGCTCTCAGCCTACCACGGTGCTTGCGGTTTTTATCGCAAAAAGCTGATCGACAACCCACATTACAAAACCCATAAGTTTTGGCGCTGGTTTAATGAGATACCTGTTTTTGCCTTGATATTTATCGTGATTTTGGTGGTAGTCAAACCGTTTTAAAGACAGCGACACGAGCTAGATTGATCAAACCAAAACGCCCGTCATCTCTTTAGATAACGGGCGTTTTTTGTAAAGCATGTAAGGTTGCTGTGCCTACGCCGCTTGCTGCTGTGCAAAACTCATCTTCGTCTCGCTGTAGTGTTTTTATCTTGAACCTATTTATCACGCTTAAACACTTGGGCGCATGATTTGATAGACATTGCTCAAATCATACACGCGGTAACGCGCAGGCTCTCGGCGGTTTTCGCCTGCATAGCTGAGAATCAGTGCTTGCTTGGCATGCTCATCGACCCAGCCGACAAACAAGCCGCTATGCTCGACGCCATTGTAGCCGTGATTGATATAATACAGCCAGTCACCTGCTTCTATTTGACTGCTATGAGCATAAGGCCCTTGGCGGTATGTGCCTTTGTGCACCGTATCGCGCGTCACCCCTGCTCGCTTAAACACCGCATCTAAATAATCCCAGCAGCCGCCTTGAATGATTGTACGCTCATTGAGCGCCATTTTACGCGCTGTACTAATGACTTCACGCGCCGCCATACTGCTTTGGCGCTCTGCGCTACTCAGTATCGGTAAATATTCACTATCGACATTGTCATAGCTACCAGACAAAAACGCTGGCAGCACAGATGGCGCTTGATAGGCGCGCTCAGGATAGCGATATGCTGTGCGCCTCACTGGTGCAGCAACTGCCGTGTCAGCGCGATAGCTATCGGCGCGCTGAATACGAGAGCGCGTACTGATCTTAGCAGAAGGGACGGCTGAATATGATGGGGTATAACGGGCGCTCAGATCTGACTGCGCTGATTTTTGCGCGATAAGCGCACTCATACTATCGGCATGAGAGGATGTCATGCCACCTACAAGTAGCAATAACACGCCACACGAAGCTGTAATCGAGGACGATACAGACAGTGACATAGACAATGACAAACGCGACATGACTGACTCCTTGTCAAAGGTACCATTGACAACAAAAAAGCAAAATATCAGTTTTCAGTCTTACTTATAAACCATTTGGGCATAAATCTGCAAGCACTATAGTTCAGTCACTATAAACACAATACCGTGTAACTGGTATGAGCGTATCGATTTTATTTCGAGCTGACTATAGCACCGCTTAGAGAAAGGAAATAAGTCCTAAAAAAGGTAGATAGAAAAACTAAAAGGGAGGCGGGTTGTCATTCATCTTAATATTGACATGGCGTTTGCCAAATGTCTGGCCTTGTAATATCGCTTGGGCGGCTTTGGCCTCTTGTACACTCTCAAAGCCGCTGATCTGGCACTTACAGCTACCATCGACACCCGTAATCTGTAGCTGCTCACCCATCAGTGTGACATTATCACTAGTGATCAGGGTAATGTGTTGACGCTTGCCTTGATGGTCATGCACCAGCTCACCACTACGCACCCACAGCACACCGCTACTGATATTTTTGCTCAAAGCTTGTTTTTGCTGCTGGCGTTTTTTATTAAAAATAAAACTACCAACGATGAGCAAAGCCAGCGCACCAATAGCAAGGCGCTCAGGCAACAAACTCATGGCCATCGCGACCGCCACGGCACCCACGAGCAAGGCGGTGCCAAACCAAAACATACCATTGTCAGCCACTGGCGCTTGATTTTGTAAGGTGATTTTGGCGCCGTCATCGGTCAGCTTGAGCATGTATCGTTACCTATTGCCGAGTATTTACTGCAAAATTAATGCGTTGTTAGAGGACGATAAGACCAAAAAAACGTCGATTACCAGCCCAGCGCCGTCTGCTGCATGGTAATGAGCTCTGCAATGCCTTTTTCGGCCAGCGCTAGCATATCGTCTGCTTGGGCACGAGTAAACGGCTTTTCTTCGGCAGTGCCTTGTAGCTCAATGAACTCGCCTTTTTGGGTCATGACGACGTTTAGATCGGTATCACAGCTAGCGTCTTCTTCGTAGTTAAGGTCCAAGTACGCTTTGCCATCTTTCATACCCACAGATACCGCCGCTACTAGGCCAATCAATGGATCGGCTTTGAGCTTTTTGGTTTTTTGCAGGCTCTCTAACGCATCGATAAGCGCGATGGCCGCTCCTGTGATACTGGCGGTACGCGTACCACCATCAGCTTGGAGTACATCACAATCAAGATAAATGGTGTTTTCACCAAGCTTGCTAAGATCAATCATAGCACGCAAGCTACGACCGATGAGACGCTGAATCTCTTGCGTACGACCTGACTGCTTACCGCGCGCCGCTTCGCGTTGGTTACGGGTGTTGGTCGCGCGTGGCAACATACCGTATTCGGCCGTGATCCACCCTTTACCTTTACCCTTTAGCCAGCGCGGTACACCAGACTCAACACTAGCGGTACACAGGACTTTGGTATCGCCAAAACTGACTAACACTGAGCCTTCAGCATGCTTGGTATAATGGCGCTCAAAGCTGATCGAGCGAAGTTGGTCAAGCTCACGATTGTCAATACGCATAAAAATTCCTAGTACTTGTTTTAAAGCAGTGTTGTAAAATAAGTGTTGTCAATAAAAGGTTGCACGCGCAAAGCGGCATGAACCACAAACTCTCAGCCAGTCAATGTCTGAGCCGATGCCCGTATGACGATATCCTAACGTGGCAGCGGCGCAATAGCAAGATTCACTCCAGCCATTACGCCGCTGCAAAAAAGACGCTGGTGTTATTCTAGACCTTCCATCTTACGCAATTCTTTACGCAAAATCTTACCGACGTTTGACTTTGGTAATTCATCGACAAACTGTATATGACGCGGACGCTTATAGCCTGTCAGTTGTTTTTTACCAAAATCAAGCAACTCTTGCTCGGTGACCTCGCCTTTTTTGACCACAAACAGCTTAGGCTCTTCGCCGCGCTGCTCATTTGGCACACCAATAGCGCCGCACTCCACCACCGCTGGATGCTCGCTCATGGCTTCTTCGATTTCATTTGGATAGACATTAAACCCTGACACCAAAATCATGTCTTTTTTGCGATCAACGATTTTGATAAAGCCTTTTTCGTCCATGATACCGATGTCGCGTTTTCTTTTGGACGGTTTTGATAGCCGATCATCACCTGTGGGCCTTTGACGCAAATCTCGCCGCGATCGCCTAATGCCACTTCGTTTTCGTCCTCATCGATGAGTATCACATCGGTGCTCGAAGCTGGAATACCAATCTTGCCAGTAAACTCAGAGATGGTCATTGGGTTAAAGGCCACCACAGGCGAGGTCTCAGACAGACCATAGCCTTCAACGATAGGCAATCCTGTGATTTTATGCCACTCTTTTGCCACGCTTGGCAACACCGACATCCCGCCGCCGATAGAGGCTTTTAGATTAGAAAAGTCCAAATCGGCAAAGCTTTCTTTGTGTACCAAACCATTAAACAAGGTATTGACCGCTGGGATAAACGAGGGCTTGTATTTGCCCATCTCTTTAATCAAACCATCCAAATCGCGTGGGTTTGGAATCAGCAGCCCTGCATAGCCTTGATACATGCCGTACATACCGCAGACCATAAAGGAGAATACATGATACAGCGGTAGTGCTGTCAAGATGACATCATTGGCATCGACATCATCATCAAAGGCACTATTCATCAAGGCGCTGATCTGTAGCATATTGGCGACTAGGTTGCCGTGAGAGAGCATGGCACCCTTGGCCACGCCTGTGGTGCCGCCGGTATACTGGAGCAGCGCCACATCGCTGAGGTTCATATCTGGACGCTGGTACTTGCTGGCTGATACAGCGTTTAGCGCCTGTTTAAAGCTCACACTGTCTGGCAAGCTATAGGCTGGAATCATTTTTTTGACATGGCGAGCCACAAGATTGACCACCGCGCCTTTGAGCGTGCCCAGCATATCGCCGATTTTGCACAAGATCACATGCTCGACCTGACCTTTGTCTTCGGCATCTTGATAAGTCTTAGCAAAGTTTTCGACGATAAACAGCGCTTTGGCACCGCTATCATGCAGCTGATGCGATAGCTCGCGGCTGGTATAGAGGGGATTGACATTGACCAGCACCATCCCTGCGCGAATGATACCCAAGGCCACGACAGGATACTGCAAGATATTGGGCATCATCACCCCAACCTTATCACCCTTGACCAGTCCTAGTGACTGCAAGTAGCTGGCGATTTGGCGACTGTACAAATCCAATTGTTTAAAGCTAACAGAAGCACCCATGCAGATATAGGCAGGCTTTTGCCCATAACGCCTAAAATTACGCTCAAACACATCAAGTAAAGAGGTATTGTCCTCTGGCATATCGATAGTTGCTGCGATGCCATAACGTTCATAAGCACTCAACCACGGACTGTCGCTGTCTATCGTCGGCATATCAGGAAAGGCATTGTCTTGATATGCCTGCCTAGCGGTATGGCCCGTGGCAGCTTGATCCTCTGTCGTCTCTTTATTGATACTGTCGGTCATAATTTTCCCTAAATGTTGCCGTTAAAAACATAAAATAATCAAAAGCGCGTCATCATTTCTCGCCCTTTAGCGATGCATTGATTAAAAGCAATACATCGATTAAAAGCAGTGCATCGATTCAATGAAAGACATGCCCCAATAAAGCACCCTTATCTATCGCAGCAAATCTGTGGCTACAAAAGCTTATGAATAAAAAAACAAGGCAACACCATTGGGTTTATCATTCATAAGCTTTGCAAGTCACAAAGCCATACCACGTCATCGATAAGTGGCACCATGCCTTAGCCACACGCTAAGGTATACCTTACTGTCATTATGATGGTTTTGCCAAACCGCTCAAGCCAAACCAACAGATATATACAAAAATAGGTCGGTGGGCACTATAGCAGTTTTGTGCAAAATTCTCTATCTATGGCGATGATGTTGTACAGACAAAAATAGCAGAAAAGACAAAAAATGATAAAGCAGCAACCAGCGGCCTTATCATTTTTGTGTACGATGACATCTCGAGCAAAACCCACTCAGACTATAAAATCATAGCCCTAGTGAGTCATGAATAGCTGATCATCTCGGCTTAAGCAAGAGCCTAACCGTGGTTTTTTTCTTCAAGCTCTCGCAAGTCTTTGCGTAAGATTTTACCCACGTTTGACTTTGGTAGCTCGTCGATAAACTCCACATAACGCGGACGCTTATAACCCGTTAGATTCTCTTTGCCATACGCGATGACTTCTTCTTCTGTCAAGCTGTCGTCACTACGTACCACATAAATCTTTGGCACCTCGCCGCTTTTTTCATCATCGATACCGATGACACCGCACTCTAAGATTTTTGGATGGCCTGACATGACGTCTTCTACTTCGTTTGGATAAACGTTGAAGCCTGACACCAAGATCATGTCTTTTTTGCGATCGACAATCTTAAAGTAGCCTTCTTCATCCATCACACCGATGTCACCGGTACGGAAATAACCATCCGCCGTCATCACCTTGCTCGTGGCATCATCGCGTTTCCAGTATCCTTTCATTACCTGCGGCCCGCGCACACTAATCTCTCCGCGCTCACCAATCTCAACCTCATTACCCGCCTCATCCAAGATGGCCATATCCGTGGCTGGCATTGGCAGACCGATGTTGCCTGAGAACTCGCCTGTCCCTTGTGGGTTTGCTGAGGCAACGGGCGAGGTCTCTGATAGACCATAGCCCTGTACAATGATATTGCCCGTGATTTGCTGCCATTTTGCCGCTGTATCCTTTAGCACAGCCATACCGCCGCCCATCGACATCTCAAGCTTGCTATGATCGAGCGCTTTGAACACCTCACTATTGGCAAGCGCATTAAACAAGGTATTTACCGCTGGGAAAAACGCAGGTGGATAATCTTTGTAGGCTTTGATTAAGCTTGCGCCATCGCGCGGGTTGGGTACCAATAGTCCAATACAGCCGCGATAGAGGCCGTACATACCACAAACGGTAAATGAGAAAATATGATATAGCGGTAGTGCCGTCATAATCACTGGCTGCTCATTCACTTTTTCAAACTTATCAAAAGCATCGCCTAAGTACGTGTCACACTGAATCAAGTTGGCAACCAAATTGCCATGCGTGAGCATCGCGCCTTTAGCCACGCCTGTGGTGCCACCGGTATACTGTAGTACCGCGACATCATCTAAACCGATGTCATTGGGGCGTTGATAGCTGGCAGCTGAAAAGCGATTAAGCGCTTTTTTGAATTTGACGCTACCATTGATATGATAGGCTGGCACCATTTTTTTGACATGGCGCACCACCGTATTGACGATGAAGCCTTTCAGCGGGCTCATCAAGTCGCCCATCGATGTCACCACCACATGATCGACCATCTTCTTGCCGATATCTTCATAGGTTTTGGCAAAGTTTTCTAATAAAATCAATACCTTGGCATCAGAATCTTCTAATTGATGGGCAAGCTCTTTGGTGGTATAAAGTGGGTTGACGTTGACCAGCGTCAGACCTGCCCGCAGCACGCCCAAGACAGCAACGGGCAACTGCAGGATGTTTGGCATCATTACCGCGACTTTATCGCCTTTTTTTAGGCCAAGGGACTGTAGATAGGCGGCGACCTGCTTACTATAACGGTCTAATTCTTCGTACGAGAGCTTGACATCCATACAGACAAACGCGGTTTTGCCAGCGTGATTGATGAAGTTTTGCTCAAGTATCTCGATCAACGAGGTGTCGGCGGGCGGCATATCGATATCGTACTGCATGCCAAGTTTTTCGTAAGTTTTGACCCATACTTTGTCGTTACGACGAATCAAGTTACCGTGATTTTCCATAATCTTTTCTCTCCTAGTAATAGTACGCTACCGTCCACTCATACAAATCACAGCGTGACAAACACACAAAGTCTCAAAGCACTGGCAAACCATGATGATGGCTGTCAGGCATCGACCTTGTTGTATGGTGACAAGCAAACCCTATAGCGGTAAATAGCCCTTTGTTCATTAACATACACACTTTATAAAGACTACTCAATACAAAAGATTGCTACTTGCGTTCGCAAAGCTACTTGACGCTCATTAATACTATTATTATCAACCAGTTAAACAATAAATGACTCGCCATTTCATAGATTTTCATTTTCCTATTTATTACTAGACAATTTTCTGATTTTATACCAAATCATCCTCACTGATGCGGTTATTGCTAAAGCGTGGCGAAAACGCTGGCTTTTATGGCATGTGAAGCGAGTTGTATTATTTTACCTTGCTTGCTTGCCTGAATAGGCACGTCACACCTTGTCGTCTATTATGAGTTATCTCTTTTTAATTTTGCTGATATCCTTTACGATAGCACTATCTTATTTTGGCGCTGATGCGCATTATGCATACCTATTACCGATACCTATTAAAACTGATAAGTGAACCTTACTTTATGTCCGATGTTATTGACCATACCGCCCCTGCCGCCCCTTCTCATGAGCCGATGGACACCCGCTCGGTAGCGGAGTTCACCGAGCAGGCTTATCTCAACTACGCCATGTACGTCATCATGGATCGGGCGCTACCAAATATCGCCGATGGTCTAAAGCCCGTCCAGCGCCGTATCGTCTATGCCATGAGTGAGCTTGGCCTAAAATCCTCTGCTAAAGCCAAAAAGTCTGCCCGTACCGTTGGTGATGTACTCGGTAAGTACCACCCGCATGGCGACAGTGCTTGTTATGAGGCCATGGTACTGATGGCGCAGCCGTTTAGCTATCGCTATCCGCTCATCACCGGTCAAGGCAACTGGGGCAGCCCTGATGACCCCAAAGCCTTTGCCGCCATGCGCTATACCGAGGCCAAAATGTCTGCCTATGCCAACACTTTGCTGGCAGAGCTCGGCCAAGGCACGGTCGATTGGCAAGATAACTTTGATGGTACCTTACAAGAGCCTGTCACCCTGCCTGCGCGCTTGCCCAATATCTTGTTAAACGGCACGACAGGGATCGCCGTCGGTATGGCCACCGACATCCCGCCGCACAACCTAAATGAAGTGGTACGCGCCGCCATTCGCTTACTAAAAAATCCTGAGCTATCAGTAAAGCAGCTCACCCAGTCGATACCTGCGCCTGATTTGCCCACGCCAGCTGAAATCATCACCAGCAAAAAAGACTTGCAGGCGATGTACGAAAGCGGCCGCGGCAGCTACAAAATGCGCGCGACCTACCATATCGACCCCAAAGAAAAAAACCTCGTCATCATCGATGCGCTGCCCTATCAAGTCTCAGGCAACAAAGTGCAAGAGCAAATCGCCAAACTCATGCTGGACAAAAAACTGCCGTGGGTGACCGACATACATGACGAGTCTGACCACGAAAACGCCTGCCGTATCGTGCTTGAGCTACGCTCTACCCGCGTCGATGTCGAGCGCGTGATGAGTCACCTGTTTGCCAGTACTGACCTTGAGAGTAACTATCGCGTCAATATGAATATGATTGGCCTAAACGGTAAACCGCAGGTCAAAAACCTCAAAGAAATCCTTGAAGAGTGGCTGATCTGTCGTCGCTCGGTGGTCACGCGGCGCTTGCAGTATCGCCTCGATAAAATCGATAAACGCTTACATATCTTGGCAGGGTTACTGATCGCTTATCTACATATCGATGAGGTCATTCGTATCATCCGCGAGGAAGACGAGCCAAAGTCAGCATTGATGGAGGGTTATGATCTGACCGACATCCAAGCCAATGCCATCTTGGACATACGCTTGCGTCAGCTGGCAAGGCTCGAAGAGATTGAGCTGCGCCGCGAGCAAGATGCACTAGACGCTGAGCGCGCCACCATTCAAGAGTACTTGGACAATCCAGATAGCCTGACCAATCTGATGATTGAAGAGCTGAACGCCGATATGAAAGAACACGGCAACGAGCGCATGTCACCACTAGCAGAGCGCGAAGAAGCGCAAGCGCTAAAAGAGTCGGATCTGGTACCAAGCGAGCCTATCACCGCGATACTCTCAAAAGCAGGCTGGATTCGCGCTGCGAAAGGTCATGACGTCGATGCCGCTGGCATGAGCTATCGCTCAGGAGACAGCTATCAAGCGCACGCACGCGGTAAGTCCAACGAGAGAATCTACGTACTCGATAGCACAGGGCGTAGCTATAGTGTCGACGCGCATAGCCTAGCCTCACCCGCTGACCAGCGTACTTAAGCCGCCAGCAGGTGCCAGCTTTGAGCAGCTAATAACTGGTCGCGACGATCAGCGTATCATCCTCGCCAGCTCTAACGGTTATGGCTTTATCAACACCCTTGGTAACCTCGATAGCAATCAAAAAGCCGGTAAAAAAATCATCAATCTAGCGGCCGATAGTCGTCTGCTTCCTGTCGCTCGTATCGACGCGCCAGCAGAAGTGGCGACCCATGCTGATGGTGAAAACAGCAACGAAAACGTGGCACCTGACCATGTCGCTGTGGTGACCAATGCAGGGTATTTACTGATATTTGCCCTTGATGATTTGCCCGAGCAAGCACGTGGTAAAGGTAATAAGCTGATTAAACTAAAAGACGGTGAAGAAGTGCTTGCTATCACGCCGCTAAGCTTGCAAGACAGCCTAGTCATCACCGCAGGCAAACGTCATGTGACGCTAAAGCCCAATGATTTGGCCAACTATACGGGCACGCGAGGTAATCGCGGCGGTCAGTTGCCAAGGGGCTTTCAGAATGTGAGTTCGGTTACGGTTGGGTGATTTTTGTATTTTAGAAGGCTGGGCTAAGATTCTAACTTTCTTTTCCTTCTCACTAATTATTAAACAATAGTTAGTGTTATTAATAGATTTTTGTTGTATACTTTACGATTTTAATAACTGAAATTTTGGCGGTTCATCTATTAGATAGAATTAGAATTGCTTAACGTTCTTAACGAGATTCCTATGAATAATTAAAAAGGTCTGACTCTAACCGAATTAATAATTGCTGTGTTTGCTATTGGTATATTGGCAAGTATTGGTATTCCCGCTTATCAAGATTATATTTCTAATAGAGATACAACGATTCAAGGAACAGAACAAAATACGAATATCTCGATGTCTGAACCAGCCGAAACTTTACCAACTGTCGCAAAACCATCAAGTGGAATATATGCTCAAAACCTCAACGGACAACAGGCTATTGCACCTCTAGAAATAAGAACTGATTCGGGTTCAGATTATTACGTAAAAGTGGTCAATGCAGCTAATGATAACGATACATTAGCCATATATATTCATGGCGGAGAAACGGTTGAAGTTGAAGTACCTCTAGGTAGTTATGAAATCAGGTATGCTTCAGGTAATGATTGGTATGGAGACAAAGGTTTATTTGGAATAGAAACTTCCTATAACAAAGCTGATGAGCTGTTTACTTTTTCCGATACAGGTTATCAAATATCGGGATACACAATCACTCTTTACCAAGTAGCTAATGGTAATTTACAGACTAAATCTATAGATGAAAGTCAGTTTTAAATTATTTTTTGAAATGAATAATATCTAATTAAAGGTGTATATAACTACGATTTAATTTTAATTATTAACTTTAGCAAAATTATTTATAAGTATAAAAATAAATTATCTTGTAAATACACTTCCCTAGCTGATATAAAATCAACGAACCCACTTATGAAATTTATTATTACTACTTTGTTACTCGCTTTTTCTCTTAACATATATGCGTGGGATGGTTATGACTATGAAACAGGTTCTTTTGTTGAAATAGATAAAGGTAACCTAGTTCGCACTGGAGAAGAAATCGAAGTTTATAGTTATGATACAGGTGAATATACAAGTTATGAGGTTGAGTCAATTACTAGCTATGGCTCTGGCGCAGAGGTTGAAGTCTATGATTACAACACAGGTGAATATAGAACCCTAGATATGGACTAAACTTGTAACATTGATGAAAGTTCGAGCTATTGTAGGCTGGGCTTTTAGCCCAGCAAATCATGATAAAAAACCAAATCCAAACTCCTAAAATTAATCATACTCAACTTCAATCCCATCAACACCCGACCCGCCCCAATCTGACGAATAAAACCCATCTTCTACGCACCTTTGAAACGTCGAATACGGCCAATCAATAGGACGCGTCACATAACCATGTTTGACCGCGTTGTAACGGATATAATCCATATGACTGTGTTAGCTGTCTCACGTTACCATATTATCTTGATATTTTGTTCGCGCAACGCTTTCTTATATAAGATAACAGTTGGAATGAGGTCTATCAATATACCAAAGCCGAACATCAAGCATATATTTAACAGCGTCGGTGTAAATACACCTAGCTTATATAAAAGAAACATCGTGCCATAGTAGCCAACATTGACCCAAAGTGACTGAAAGAACATATAGTTCGTTTTACCTAAACCATATAAAGTCGCGTCTAAAATACTATTGTTGAATATGAAAACAAAATAGAATACTGACTGTATTCCAACGATATAGATTACTGTTTTTATGTCCTGCACATTCATGACATTAGCTAGAAAGCTATACCAAAACGGTATAGTAATACACCAAAGGAGAACGAACGCTAATCCCAGTAAAAAATAGCCTTTCGTGTTTTTGGTAATATTATTTACATCTGCACCAACATCTCTTTTTACCAACTCGGACAATGCTAATGCAGGTAATAACAACCAACCCCAAATAAAGCTATTAGCTACCCAATAGTTACCCTGCTCCTCAACCATATTAATCATTTTTATGATCATGACTATAAAAGCAATATTTCTGACTAGCGATTCTAATCCTGAAAATACACCTGTCGTCCACCACTCTTTCATCCATGTAAATGACATTTGATTGACTGATAAAAGCTTCAATCCATGTTGTCGTATAGAAATATAGGTGGCTAATAAAATAGCTATATTGACAATGATATTCGTCCAAGCAATACCGATAACACCCATATCCAGACTAAACTCAAAAGGTCCGAAAAACACACTATCTAACAATATAGACAGCGTCATTTGCACCGCTAACAAGCCGTAAATATACTTATCTTTGTTCAAACTAACGATAACGACTGTCATATATTTGACTAGCGTTGCAAACATGATAGCTATAGTTTCTAATCGAATATATTGAGTCGTTTCTTCAACAATCTGTCTAGACTGCTCCATAAAAATCACAATATTTTGTGAATAAACGAATAAAATCGTAGATAGACAAGCCATGATACCCACGATAACGATAAACCCTGTTTGAACTTTATTTTCAAACTCGTTTTTATCAGACAAAGATTTACCGAATAAATAAAACAAGGGTAAAATTAGTGCCTCTTGCGCTATCTCATAAATCAAACTTAGCCACAGTATTTGACTAGCAATATTAATTCCTGCGTCACTAGGCAAGTCACCGAGAAAATTCACTCTAACGGTTTGATAAAGTGACGGAAATACCATCATCGAGATAAGAGCGATTAACAGTCTGATATTGATATTCTTGAACATAAGGCTTTATCAGAAATAAGACATTAGAAGTAGAGTACGTTATAAATACCCTTAGCAACAATAATTTTTAACAAATGCGCATGGAGCTCACCCTACAAATAGCTAGAGTCCGAAAACCAAACCCTAACCCTGCCGTAACCCCAAAATCGGAATCACTACGTCCTCCTCATCGGTCAGATGTTGCGACAGTAATTTACTAGCATCCATTAACGTCTGATGCAATTGCTCGGCAAGCGCCTTATCTCCGACCTCACTTCTCGTCAGCTGATCATTTTGCGCTTGCAATTCATCAAGTAGCGCATCCAAACGCTCATGGTCGCGCCTCAATATCTCAAACCCTTCCTGTAGCTGCGGGTACATCCGAATAAATTCAGGGAAAAACCCCTCGTCCTCAACACCATGATGCTGATGCAATTTTAGGATATGTATATTGATACGCTTAAGCATCTGCGAGCGATATTTTGCCCAGTCGTACTCGCCAGATTGATAACCCTCACTTATCTGTGTCAAGATACGCTGGCGTTTTCGTATGTTAGTATGTACCTTTAGCCAGCCCGATGTCTTATAGGCATAATCTGCGCCAAACCATTGATCGGGCGGTAACTTATTGAATAAAAATAACCACTCCGCCTCTAGCCGACTCTCAGGATGACGCGGTGATGGAGCAAACAAATCATCGTCTAATACTTGTGGACTAGCCTTATTATTGCTTGTGATAGAAAGAGTCATCAAGGTATCCTTAGGTCGTGGCTTTGGCTGATGGCTGGCGCTGATCATGCTCTCTCAAACGTATCACTAAGCACTTATATATTTGCTATATTATTAAAAATAACTGCAATTACAATAGATAATATTTAGATTTTATATAGACCGTACCGCACTCTGACCCATTAACTCAAAAGAATTACACGGTTGTTTTTTAAACGTAAAGGATGCTCATGTTTATAGTAGATAAGGCTGCGACAGCCAGTATGCCTCACAAGCTGCCCATGCCAAAAGTGATATTTTTTGACATCGACGATACGCTAAGCCGCAACGGTATTATTGCAGCGCACAACAAGGCTACCCTTGAGGCGCTTGCCCAAACCGACATTAAACTGGTGATTTCTACAGGGCGCTCTAAAGCGATATTGCCGGCTGATATTTTGGCGTTGCTCGAGGCAGAGGTTTTAGACGCTATTATCTGTATGAACGGACAGTACAGCTTTGATAATCAAGGCTTAATCAGTCACTATCCGTTGTCTGCTGAGCAGGCGGACAAAATCGTGCAGTTATGCAAAACAAGCGAGCTCATTCATAAGTTTGACTCAGCGACTCATATCGCTTGGTCGGGGGAAAATGAGCGTCTGCGCGAATTCAATGCCAAAACCCCCAACTCCATCGTTGACCCCCTCTATTACCTATCAAACCCTGTTTATCAGTGCTCGGTGTTTTTTAATAATCAATTCGATAAAATGCAGGATATCGATTTTGCGCGGGACGATTTAAAGCTGGTGCATTGGCATCAAATTGGTGCGGATATTTTGCCAGCCAACGCCTCAAAAGCCCGTGGCATCCTAGACGTTTGTGACTATTACGGCGTAAATGCCAATGAATGTATGGCGTTCGGCGATGGTATGAATGATTTGGAGATGTTTGATTTGGTCGGCTATGCGGTCGCGATGGGCGATGCCCAGCCTGCACTGATCGAGCGCGCAGATTTTGTCACAGGTACCATTGAAGAACATGGTATTCAAAAGGTGCTTGAGCAATTTAAGGTGGCGTCATAAATAGAATAGTCTTAAGCAAAATCTTTCAAAACTCTTTTCTTTATCGCCAAAAAAAACCCTTGCCAATCGCTGACAAGGGTTTTTATTTTGCGAATAACAACTACTGAGCAGGATAATAGGTCTCTGCACCAGGGCCGACTGGCAGACCCAGCACAAACACCCAGACAGAAAACAATATCGTCCAACCAATCAAAAAAGCCATGGAGTACGGCAGCATCATCGCCATCAAGGTTCCCACCCCAGTGTCTTTTTTGTAGCGCATTGCTACTGCCAAGATAAGACCAAAATAGCTCATCATCGGCGTGATGATATTGGTGGTCGAGTCGCCAATACGGTAAGCCGCCTGAATCATCTCTGGCGCGTAACCTGTGAGCATGAGCATCGGCACAAAGATCGGCGCAGTCACCGCCCACTGTGCTGACGCTGAGCCGAGCATAAGGTTGACCAGACCACAAATGATGATAAAGCCTACCAGCAGTAAAGGACCTGTCATACCAACATCACTTAAGAAGGTCGCGCCAGACACCGCCATCACCGAACCAAGATTTGACCACTTAAAAAACGCGGTAAACTGCGCGGCAAAAAACACCAGCACAATATAAATACTCAAGGAGCTCATGGCGTTGCTCATGGCATCTACCACGTCTTGATTGCTCTTGATGCTGCCGGTAATCTTACCGTAGATATAGCCTGGTAGGGCAAAGAACACAAAGATAAAGACCACGATGCCTTTTAAAAATGGTGAGCCTGATACCAGACCGGTCTCCGCATTACGCAAGATGCCATCTGCAGGCACTACTGTCCACGCCAGCAATAAGCAAAATATGAGCATACTGATACCTGCCCATAGTAGTCCCTTTTTCTCAATTGACGATACTTTTTCGATTTGCGTCTCTAGTACAGAGGCATCATCAGCATCTTTAGGGTTGTATTCTCCTAAGCTTGGCTCAACGATTTTTTCGGTGACAAAATAACCCAGGCCACTGATCAAAAAGGTACTGGCGATCATGAAGTACCAGTTGGCCTCTGCACCGACGGTGTAGGTAGGATCGATGATACGCGCCGCTTCTTGGGTAATCCCTGATAATAAAGGATCTACCGTACCAAGCAATAAGTTAGCACTATAGCCGCCTGACACCCCAGCAAACGCCGCAGCCAGACCGGCTAGCGGATGCCTACCAAGTGAATGAAAGATAACTGCCGCCAGTGGTATCAATACCACATAACCAAGCTCGGCGGCGGTGTTTGACATGATGCCAGCGAACACAATGGTAAAGGTCACCATTTTTTTGGGCGCATTCATGACCAGACCACGCAGGGCAGCTGATATCATACCAGAGTGCTCAGCAATACCGACACCGAGTAAGGCCACCAGCACCGTACCAAGCGGCACAAAGCCGGTAAAGTTGGTGACTAAATTTTCAACAATGCGTGCCAAACCCTCGCCGTTCAATAGATTAACGACCTCGATCATGCCATCGGCACTACGTCCGCTGGTGCCCTCAGGGCGCGGATCTATCACCGACACCCCAAAATAAGACATCACAGCTGAGAGTACCAACAGCAGCACAGACATCCAAACAAACAAAATGACCGGATGCGGCAGTAGATTACCGAGCCACTCAACCCCTTGCAAAAATCGCTGCATACGAGAACTTTTCGCTGCGGTATCAAAGTTATTGTTTGGTGGACTGCCATTTGGCGAATTACTTCCTTGCATAGCCGCTGCTCCATTTAGGACTTAAATAAATTGATAGGTTTCAAATATATGAAAAAATTGATAAAAGATAGCGATTGAAACATAGTTGGGAAACAGAAACAAATACTTTTTGCTCATAAAACCAAATGTTTGCAATTTTGGACAATCTATAAATGACAAGGAGCCTATATACAGTGCGTTCAATATAAAAACGCTACAGTGGGGCTTGGATAAATTTTACGCAGTCTTTGTCGGCGCAGGCACAGCACGCAAGGATAATTTATACCAGTAGCGCTATAACATTTTTAAATTAAATCTACTATATTCACCAGTACAATCATTAGGGCATGTCCTCATTTTAAAAATGGTGATAAAAATGAGATAAATCGCAG
>NZ_JAPEHS010000022.1:0-34492 GCF_028823565.1 Psychrobacter sp. A3 | reverse complement strand
TCAGGGTCATAAGCAGCTGAAGGCAATTGCTGACTAAGATCATGTTGATAATCTACATCGTCATCTGGTAGCGATACTGCTGAAACATTATACTCAGCCGTAGAAGCTGTCGGTGAATTTTTCACCTCACTAGGCGGCTGCGGCAGCGTAGGAGGGGTTTCTGTCAGCACCTCATCAGCTGCGAGCGGACGAAACGCCAGTAGACGCAGTAGACACATCTCAAGCGCCTGCATGGGTGTACTGGCAAGCTTGACCCCTTCACGCGCTTGCACAACGATTTCATAATACAGCTGCAGCACATCAGGGCTGATATGCTGCGCTAGGGTATGAATATCTTGCGCTTGTACTTCATTAACGTTGAGCGCCACTTGAGGCAACAACTGTGTCAAAGCCAATTGATGCAACAGCTCAGCGAGCCCATCAAACATGCTGGTTGCATCGACCATCTGCGTGCGCATCTGCTCAATGTGGGCGGCGACAGCAGGCTTATCATGGTTATAGATATCGGTGATAAGACGAACCAAGTCAGCTGAATCAATTAACCCAAGCATGGCATTAACAGTCGCATCGTCAAGCCCACCTTGACCGAAAGCGATGGCCTGATCGGTCAGCGACAAAGCATCGCGCACCGAGCCTTTGGCAGCACTGGCCAACTGCCAAAGTGCAGGCTGGGTATAAGCCACATGCTCTTTGGTCAAGATATTTGCCAAATGCTCACTAAGTAGCGTCTGCGGCAAGGGACGCAGTACAAACTGCAAGCAGCGTGAGATGATAGTGATCGGTAGTTTTTGCGGATCAGTGGTCGCCAGCAAAAACTTGACGTGCTCGGGCGGCTCTTCTAGTGTTTTTAATAAGGCATTAAAACTGTGGGTCGATAGCATGTGTACTTCATCAATCAAGTACACTTTGTAGCGCCCTTGGCTTGGCGCATAAGGGACATTGTCCAATAGCTCACGGGTGTCTTCGACTTTGGTACGAGAGGCCGCATCAATCTCAATCAAGTCAATAAAACGTCCCTGATCGATGGCCACACAGTTATCACACACACCGCAAGGCGTGCTCGTCACACCCGTCTCGCAGTTCAAACATTTTGATAAGATACGCGCAATCGTCGTCTTACCCACCCCGCGCGTCCCTGTAAACAGATAGGCGTGATGCAGACGATTATAATCTATCGCATTAATCAATGCTTGCGAGACGTGCGTTTGTCCAATCAACTCATGAAAGTTTTTTGGGCGATATTTGCGAGCTAAAACTTGATATTGCTGCGTCATAATAAATGCCAATTTGAATAATACAAAGATAAATAGCGCATCCGCCCAGCGATCAACAGCCCGCCTGATTTATAACTGGGCTTTTAGCTGTGCCAGCTGCTGGTATAAGCGCTGAGTGTTTGCATCGATGAGCGCACCACTTTGATAAAACGCATCCAAATGTACCTCAGTGTTTACGCTGTCCTCGCAGGGTCTAAACTCGACACCGATCAAAAACAAATCCTCCATCACAGGCGCTTGCATTTGTGCATTGAGCTCCGCCAACAGATCTTGATGTGCACCGCGCACCTGCTCGGCGCTTAGCGAGCCATGAGCTCCGCCAACAGATCTTGATGTGCACCGCGCACCTGCTCGGCGCTTAGCGAGCCATGAGGATCTTGGGCATAAAACACCATCAGATAATGACGACCAAACATCCTATAAGAGTGCTCGTGGCGGACATAGCCATTCCAGCGTGAGTCTTGATCCATGGTTCTATAAGCGAGGATTTTTTCTATCAAGCACGCATAAGTATACATCGATTCATCAACCAATATATCGACCTGTGCTTTTGGTAGCGGGCGCTGCGCCTCATAAGCATCTTTGATCAGATCATTAAACAGCTTATACCACATGCCTGTGTTTTTTTGGATCTCTGCCATTAGAGACGCTGCAAAAGCCATCTGCCCAGGCTCTGTGGCCTTAAGTAAGCGCGGCTCAATCTGGTCAATCAGCTCATACTTAACCAATTGCTCTTGTACAGCGATGGCTCTTTGATGAAAATCTGGCGACTGCAAAAACTCCGCCAGCAGCGTTGACTCATCTTGAAAGGATTCAAAACTCGTCAACTGACGACGATGAAAGTCTAAAAAGGCGGTCAAATCACTTGGCGTCACCAGTTGCCGCAAGATATCGATAAAGTTTTGATAACTAAAAACCTGCAGGACGCTTTGCTCATCGTCCAAATCTAGCACGCAGTCTTCAGCAAAAAACTGACTGCCGTACTCGTAGCCAATTGCATAAGTCGGTGCCTCTGCACGGCCAGCATGGTGCTGGACTGCAAGCGACGTCAGACCGATGAAGTACACAGCTTTATCCCTCTGCACATCGCTATTTGTCAGAGATTTATCGTTTTTTTGATAAAGCGCTGCATGACGCTTGATCAGCTGATTGACGACTTCTTTTCGCCATTCGCGAACTTGGCTGCTATCGATGTCAGGCTGACTTGCTTGCCTCATGACATCATTGACCAGCAGATAAATACGCGCGTCAGAGAACTCAAAGACAAAATCATACCCCTGAAACTGATCAGAGGTAAGTGTGTCATCGTTTGCTGTTTCATACAGTGACAAAAAGCTTTGCTGAACCATCTGTTGCCAAATTGAAGAGGCAGCTTGCTGAGTATCCATAATATCCCTATAAATGTGCGCTCTAAAATTCTGAGCCTATTCCTTAAAAGTAGAAAAAATTACAAAAGCAGAAAAACCTGATTATGTTTAGTTTAGTCTCAGCACAGATTGATGGCAAGCAAAGCCCTTTTCGCTTGTTTTTTGGCCGCTAAGCGCATAGCATATATTAAGCTTTCTAGCTTTCTAGCTTGCGACGCATGTGCGGAAACAAGATCACATCACGAATACTCGCCGAATCTGTAAATAGCATCACCAAACGGTCGATACCGATACCCTCACCGGCAGTCGGTGGCAAGCCATAAGACAAGGCTTCGATGTATTCTTCATCGAAATGCATGGCTTCGTCGTCGCCCGCGTCTTTTTCGGCGACCTGACCGTGAAAACGCTCTGCTTGGTCTGCTGGGTCGTTAAGCTCACTAAAGCCATTGGCCAATTCGCGGCCACCGATGAATAGCTCAAAGCGATCGGTGATTTCTGGATTGTCATCACTGCGGCGCGCCAGCGGTGAAGTCTCAGCTGGGTACTCAGTGATAAAGGTTGGCTGGCGCAGCTGATGCTCGGCCGTTTCTTCAAAGATAATGGTTTGTAGTTTACCCACACCAAACACGTCTTTTACTGGTTGCTTGAGCGTTGTTGATACATACTCTGCCAGATAGTCACGATCATTGATACGTGACATGTCGAAGTTTTCGGCGTATTTGGCAATCGCATCAGACATAGACAGACGCACAAATGGCGCTTTTAGGCTGATGGCTTCTCCTTGGTAAGTAAGCTCTGTGGTACCCAAGATATCCATTGCCAATTCGTTAAATAAACGCTCGGTCAAATCCATCAAATCATGATAATCAGCATAGGCTTGATAAAACTCAATCATGGTGAATTCAGGGTTATGACGGGTCGATACCCCTTCGTTACGGAAGCTGCGGTTGATCTCAAACACTTTCTCAAAACCACCGACCACTAAGCGCTTTAGATAAAGCTCAGGAGCAATGCGTAAATATAACGGCATATCTAGCGCGTTATGATGGGTCACAAATGGACGCGCCACTGCGCCACCTGGAATGGGATGCATCATCGGCGTTTCTACTTCCATAAAACGCTCACCCAGCATAAACTTGCGAATACCACTGATCACTTGACTGCGAACCATAAAGGTATCGCGTGTGGTCTCATTGGTCATCAAGTCAAGATGGCGATTGCGATAGCGCGCCTCTACATCGGCGAGGCCATGGAATTTGTTTGGCATCGGGCGTAGCGACTTGGTCAATAACGTGAACTCTTCGATATGGACGTATAAGTCGCCTTTACCCGAGCGTCCGATATAGCCTGACACCCCAACGATATCACCCAAATCCAATGATTTGATGGTGGCAAGTGTTTCTGGATCCAGCTCTTTACGAGCGACATATAGCTGAATACGACCCGTCATATCTTGAATGACAATAAACGCGCCGCGGTTCAACATGACGCGTCCTGCCACGTTGACCTGAGTTTTTTCGCCTTTTGCGACGTTGTCTTCGATTTCTTGTTTTGAGATACCTTCAAAGGCGGTTTGCAAATCTTTGGCGTAATCTGTGCGTTTAAAGGTGTTTGGATACGCCGGCTTGCCCGACTCTGTGATAGCGTCTAGCTTGGCTTGCAGTTGGGCAATCAGCTCATTGGATTCTTCTAATGTGGGCGCTTGCTCTTGGTTTTGATTATTGTGCTTTGACATAATACTTCTCAAAATGATTAGGTAATGAAATAAAAAACATAAAAATAATAGTAGAGCAGCTAAGAACACTGCCCGTTCAGATGGTACTTATCAATCTTTGCGACGCGCGGCTATTAATCGCCGCCACCGATACTGGCCATCAAGTCTGCTTGGTGCTCACGCAGTAGCGCATCAAGCAGCTCATCTAGATCGCCTTCCATGATTGAATCGAGCTTATAGAGAGTTAGGTTGATGCGGTGGTCGGTCATACGCCCTTGCGGGAAGTTATAGGTGCGGATACGCTCACTACGATCGCCGCTACCGACGAGGTCACGACGCATCTCATCTGCGGTATCGACCTGCGCTTGTACTTTGGCCTGCTGAATGCGTGATATCAGCATTTGCATCGCTTTTGCGCGGTTTTTGTGCTGGCTACGCTCTTGCTGACACTCTGCCACCACGCCTGTCGGTATGTGCGTCAAACGCACCGCTGAGTCGGTGGTGTTGACGTGCTGACCACCTGCGCCACTTGAGCGATACGTATCCATCTTGATATCAGCAGGATTGAGCTCTACTGTATCATCAATCTCAACTTCTGGCATGACAGCCACCGTACACGCAGAGGTGTGGACACGGCCTTGACTTTCTGTTTCTGGTACACGCTGGACACGATGCGCGCCTGACTCAAACTTTAGGCGTAACGCCGGTGCCTGAGACACGGGTGATGATTTCTTTGTAGCCGCCGTGCTCGCCCTCATTTGCCGATAGCACCTCAACAGTCCAGCCTTGGTTTTGTGCATACTTTTGGTACATACGGAACAAGTCACCAGAGAAAATCGCCGCTTCATCGCCGCCCGTCCCAGCGCGAATCTCCAAAAACGCTGGCACCTTATCATTCGGGTCTTTGGGCAGCATCATGACATTGAGCGCTTCCTCCATCTCAGCGATGGTTTCACGAGCACTGTCGATCTCATCGATCAGCATCTCTTTCATGTCAGGATCAGTGGCATCAGCCAGCATCGCCTCAGCATCTGCTTGATCGGTTTCTGCACGCCCATAGTTCTGCCATAACGTGGTGATGTCCATCAGGTCACTATGCTCAACAGACAGCTCACGAAATTTATTATTGTCACTGATGACACTAGGATCGGATAATAAGGCGGTGACCTCTTCATAACGGTCTACCATCTGGTCTAAACGCAGGCGTAAGGATTCTTTCATAAAAGGACTTTTAATCAAATGAGGGGAATAAGAGAGTGATTATAGCAAATTTTTCCATTTAAATTAAAACCTGTCAGCAATCTGCCTATTATACTCATAAATTACCGCCTGTGCGGCCGAGCAGAAGTGATAGAAATCAATAGCTTGATACCATATCCTACTGACATAAAAAAATAGCCAAGATTGCTCTTAGCTATTTGTTGTTGTCGGTAGTGAACAACAGGTAACAGTAACTATCAGCCGCCGTGCTAGCGGTATCGCTGTCGTTTATACCTTGCGCACCAGCACCGAGCCGATCGAGTAACCTGCGCCAAATGAGCAGATGACACCCAAATCACCTGATGCCAGCTTGTCTTTGTAGCGATGGAAGACAATCATCGGACTGGCTGAGCTGGTATTGGCAAACTCATCGATGACGCTTGGCACGATGGCTTTGTCCGCATCACGCCCCACGACCGTGCGCAAGATAAGATCTAGCATATTGGCATTGGCTTGGTGCAGCCACATCATCTTCACATCATCCGCTGATAGCTCGTTTTCTGTTAGATGCTCGGTGATAATCTCCGACACTTTCGGACAGACCTCACGGAACACTTTGCGACCGTTTTGTAAAAACAGCTTATCCGTGACCGGCTCTTTGATATCAGGATACATCTCAGTCTGCGCCGCCAAAAACTCGGAGCGATCCATAAAACCGTATTCGTTTTTGATGTTGGTTGAAAACTGAGTAAACAGTTTTGAGTTGATAATCTCATAACCTTTAGGCGTCTCTAGCTCTTCGATGATAGAAGCCGTCGCCACATCACCAAAGATAAAATGACTATCACGGTTGCGCCAGTTTAAATGCGCTGAGGTAATCTCGACGTTGACCACAGCTACGCGTTTGGCCAGACCTGAGATGATAGAGCCGTGGGCTTGCGATAACCCAAACGTCGCGGCACTACAAGCAACGTTCATATCATAAGCAAAACCGCCTACCATGCCGATCTCGTTCTGAATCTCAATGGCGACTGCCGGATACGTACGCTGAAAGTTTGAGCACGCAAGGATGATACCATCCAAATCGTTAGCCTCCAGCCCTGCATCCGCTAAAGCGTCTTTTAGTGCGGCGGCGCCCATCTCAGCCATGACTGATAGCTCTTCGCCAAGCTGGCGATAAGGAATCACAGGTGCCATGATTTCAGGATCTAAGATCCCGTCTTTTTCCATGACATAGCGTGATTTGATGCCAGATACTTTTTCGATAAATGCAGCTGATGAAGGCTGCAGTGCGGTCACAGTCTCTGCTGCGATCTCGTCGGCATGCTCATTGTTGTAGTTTTCGACATACTGGTTAAATGAAGCCACCAGCTCTTCATTGCTGATGCTATAAGGAGGAACGTATAGGCCGGTGCCCGTGATACAAGTCGTCATAATAAGCTTCCTTGTCTACTGCGGTAGTGCTTGAATAAGCGTAAAAGTGAAAAAATAAGGATGTTTTGGTTTCGGTGAATAACTGTAAACTTAAAATCAGAGCCTTTATTATGCCTGAATATTATTATTTTTCTAATACTTTGTTACAAATAATGCATTTGTGACGAAAAATAAGTAAAGACGGCCTTTATTTGTGGGCATCTACGCTATAATTACGAGGCTCAGGGCGTGATATGCGACTATTGAGCGCTCGCAAACAGTCAAAGCGTTTATATTTAGGAATACTAATGGTAGAGATTTTTAACTGGTTGTTTGGACAATACGCTGACTACTCCGCCTTATTTATTACTTTAGAGTTGATTGCGGTGGTATTTGGCGTAGCCAGCGTCATGCTCGCCAGCAAAACCAACATCCTTGCTTTCCCCATCGGCCTGATTAGCACCGCCATATTTGTCTACCTCCTATGGAAGTGGCAGCTGTTTGGCGATATGTTTATCAATGCCTATTATACCGTAATGAGCCTATATGGCTGGATTAATTGGTCAAAAAACAAAGCAAAAAACACCGTTTCAGACCATCTCAACCCTACCAGCCAGCAAGACCGTGCGCTCAAGGAGGCTGAGAGCGCCATCCAAGTTGAGCGGTTAAGCACAAAAGATTTGCCCATACTAGCGAGTCTGGCCGCGGCCACCATGGCCTTTGTGGCACTGGTATATTACTTCCGCCCCGTGATAAACAATGGCTTTAGCTTTGAGGGTACCGTGCTGGGACTGCAGTTATTTACGTGGGTCGACTACACCGACATGCTAACCACGGCGCTGTTTTTGATGGCGATGTGGCTGATGGCACGACGCAAAATTGAGCACTGGCTATTGTGGATCGTCGCCGATGCCATCTCCGTACCGCTATACTTTTATAAAGGTCTCACCTTTACTGCACTACAATACGTAGTCTTCACTCTGATTGCAATCTGGGCTTATTATGAATGGCAACAACGCTATCGCAAACAACCTCAAACAGCATACGCCTAGATCCGTCGTCAATGTCGCAGTATTGGGCGCTGAAAGCACTGGCAAGACCACGTTGTGCCGAGATCTGGCGGCGCATTTTGCCAGTCCTTGGGTGCCAGAGTATATGCGCACTTACCTACAAGCCAAATGGGATAACGAGCAGCTGACCTGTACGTGGGAGGATTTATTGCCTATCGCGCAAGGTCAGATTGAGTTAGAAAACAAACGCGCAATGCAAGCGGCACAGCTACCTGCTGGCCAGCGTTATGTATTCTGTGATACCAGCTTGTTTGAGCTGATGGTTTACTCAAACTGGTACTATGGCGACTGTCCTCTTGCCCTGACTCAGGCGGCACTGGCGCATCATTATGACCTGATACTACTGACTGAGGTCGATACGCCGTGGGTCGCCGATGACTTGCGTGATGCGCCGCATGAGCGTGATGAGATTAGCGGCTACTTTGCAGATCAGCTTAGTGTTCATCACAAGTCATTTAGACGTATTGGTGGTGGTAGACAGACTCGTGTTATGCAGGTAGCAGAGTGGTTAAACAATTTTGATTGTGTGTAAATTTTTGCTTAGCCTATTTTAATAAAACAATGACTGGTATGGCTTATCTGACAATCTGGCTATTGAGCGCTTTTGCCCAGTTTTTGCAGTTATTCTGACAGCGCGAGCATACTTGATTAGGGCTTGTGATATGCTCGATATAACCGCAGTACATGCAAGCATAATGCACGCCTGACTCTACCTGCTCCACTGGCTGATACTGCTTAGGAAAAAGCGGCATACCGTAGCCTGTTTGCTCAGGTGGGTATAATAAGACGCTAAAATTGCCATCGGTTTCTAGCAGGCCGGTACGCACTTGCCCTAGATGCTCCACGCCCTGCTGACGCATCTCAGCAAAAAACTCATCGTGCGACATCTTGCCTTTTTTGATTTTGTCGAGCACCAGCATCCCATCTTCTACGATATACAGCGATTTTCCTTCTAGCAAATTTTCAAACGGCTGAAACTTCATCATCGCCCACGTACACAAGCGATACAGCAAGATGACGGTACTCATAATCAGCACCGCTTGGATGATCGGTAAATCCTCAGTAAACATCGGGTCGCCAGCGATAGAGCCTAATGACAAAATGATAGTCAGCTCAAATATAGATAACTGACGGACGCCGCGCTTACCCGTAAAGCGCAAGAACGTAATAATCAGTACAAACATCACAGCCACACGTACCAATATCTCTAGGGCAAATGCCCACGTGGTATCATGAATAAAAATACTCGCCCAATCCATAAATGGTTCCTTGTTGTTATTTTTAATAACGCTCTATTTTATGCAAAACTTGCGTCAATCACTGTAGGAATTATTTTTGAAAGCCACCTTTTATACCATAGTCGCGTTAATTGCATTTTCCGCAAACTCTTTATTTTGTAGGATGACGCTGGCGGAAGGCTATATCGATGCTTGGAGCTTCACCACCCTTCGCCTGCTGAGTGCCGCGATGAGCTTAATGACTATCACAAAGGGTTTCGGCGTATTGGTAGCGACAGAATGTCGCGAGTACGGCAAGTAGCAGTATGGTTGCAAGAATTAAGCTAATCTTGCTTAGGCTATTTATCAAAGATAACTATTAAAATAACGTCAAAACCTGCCAATACCAGTGCCTCCATTCATTTTCATAATTTTTCCATCTTTCTTGCACCGCTTTTTAGCATGGCTCCTCTACGCTGTTATTTAACCTTATGGATTTGTTATCTGAGTCGCTAGTCAAATCATCAGCTTGAGGACGTTCGCATGCAAAAAACCCTATTTATTAAACTCACTGTCATCGCTAGCCTCTGTGTGCTCTTTGCCATTGGTCTGACGATGTTCAGTAGCGTTATTACTGAAAGACAGTACTATGCTGACTCCGTGGTTCGCGAAATCGCCGATCAGCATGTCAACCCGCAAGAGATTATTACCCCCTTTATCGCCATTCCCGTCACCACGACACCAGAATGTACAAGCGCTGCTAATAAAGCCAATAAATGTGCGCCGCCCTTCACAACCATAGATACAATTTTTGCGGCGCAAAGCTTGGCAACTCAAAACCTTGACGTCAGTACTGACACTTATCAGCGCGGCATCTATCACGCGACTAGCTATAGTGGCGATATCAGTTTTAAGCAAAGCTATAAGCCGCAGACTGCTATAGAGTCTATTGAGACTGCCGATGTGCAAACCGATATGCCGGATACTACTGCAGTACATGACACTATAGCAACGGCGAAGCAGACAATCACGCACTGGGAGCAAGCTAAGCTCATTATTCCGGTATCAGACTTACGCGGCGTGCCCACCTTGCCTACTATCACAATAGATAAGCAAACTCTAAAAGCCACTTATCCAAGCGTGTCTATGCTCAACGGTTTAAGCTACGTAGAAGTCGCCTTACCACAAAATACCGTAACGCAATTAAAAGCCAATGCTACGGCTTTGCCTAATACCGCAAATAGTAATATTAACGCCAACCAAGCTATTGATATTACTATTGATTTACCGCTTGCCGGTATTAGCAACCTAAACACAGTCCCTACCGGCTCAAACTTTGAGCTGAGTATGCAAAGCAACTGGCATGCACCCAACTTTACAGGTAAAGCTTTGCCGAATGCTAAAGACTTTAGTGCTGAGGGATTTACTGCTAACTGGCAGAACCAGTACCTGACTGTGGCTAATAATCAATATTTATCGCAGTGCTTGAGCACGGCAAACAATAGCTGCACCGTTGATAGCAGAGCGCGCTTAGACAGTGGCAATCATGCTGATTATGAGGCGGCAGCAGTCGTCGTACAAGAAGCTGCCGGTAGCATAGGTAGCACCAATCACGGCAACCTAAATAGCGTGCGTCTTAATAGCTTTGGGGTCAGCTTCGCAGAACCTAACGATGTTTATTTGCAAACAGAACGTACCATGAAATACGCTTTACTATTAATTTTGATCTCATTTGGCACTTTCTTTTTATTTGAAGTGATTAAATCGAGTCGCATCCATCCGATTCAGTATTTGTTAGTAGGCTGCGCGCTATTGACCTTTTACGTTTTGTTATTACCATTAGCTGAGCAAATTGCTTTTTGGCAGGCTTATGCTGTTGCAGGTAGTAGCTGCGTTGGGCTGATCGGTTGGTACACTTACTATGTGCTCGGCGGCGTCAAGCGAGCGGTTATCTTTACCGCTATTTTAGCCGGTCTCTATGCCGCCTTTTATGGCATTCTCACCACTGAAGATCTAAATTTACTGTTAGGTGCGGTATTCTGCTTTATACTACTTGCCTGCGTGATGGTAATGACCCGTAAAATTGACTGGTATAAAGTTGCGTGATAAGTCGCGTAATCACAAGTTAATACTAGCTAAACATTTGGCGCTTGATAAGCGCCAAAATTGAGTGATAAGGGATTGTTTTGAAAGCCGCTGTTTATACTATCATTGCTCTGCTCGCCTTTGCCGCCAATTCTCTACTATGCCGAATGGCATTGATGGAAGGGGCTATCGATCCTTGGAACTTTACAATTTTGCGGCTACTGAGCGGCGCTATTTGTTTAGGTATTATCATCACCCTTCATACTCATCGTCTAAAACATCAGACACAAACCGCGACTTCTTTTAGCAGCGACTTTAACACTGACAATAATAACGCTGCTGTTGCTGCTATTTTAGCGGATAAAGGCAGCTGGCTTAGTAGTGTCAGTTTAGTGGTCTACGCGCTTTGTTTTTCGCTTGCTTATGTGGATCTAGATACCGGCACTGGGGCGCTCATATTATTTGCTGCTGTGCAACTGACGATGATAGGTTGGGGTATTTACCAAAAGGAGCAATTAACTATACTGCAGTGGCTCGCGCTAGCTTTCGCGCTGATTGGCTTTGTCTATTTGATGCTCCCTTCAGCAGCCATACCTTCTTTTACAGGCGCTCTGACTATGGCACTTAGCGGTATAGCTTGGGGCATCTATAGTATACGCGGCAAAGCTTGTCTCTCGCCGCTACGAGCTACGGGGTTTAATTTTATCAGAAGCCTAGTCGCTATCCCTTTTTTGTTGATAGTCGCTATCAGCCATTGGGTTGGGATAAGTATGCAAGGCGTGGTGCTAGCAGTAATATCAGGCGCGATTACTTCTGGCCTCGGCTACTGTATGTGGTATGTGGCTATGCCCTTGTTAAAAAGTACTCAAGCGGCAGTGGTGCAGCTTTGTGTACCGATAATTGCAGCACTAGCAGGCGTTTTGTTTTTATCAGAGACTCTGAGTTTACGCTTTATTATCGCAAGTATCGTCATCTTAGGGGCGGTACTGGTGTTTATCTTAAACAAAAAAAACAGTGTAAACAAAAAACCAAATATCGCTCAATCACTTAACCGATCAGGACTTAGCAAATCACGAAAAAGACAGAAATAATTACCTTGGTAAACTCTAACCACAACACGAAATTACATTTGAGCATGTATCATATTGCTCAGTATAACAACTCACATTCACTTACCAACTTGAGGAATATCGTTTATGAAAAAATTACTTGCTGTTGCTCCTTTTACCGTTTTGTTAGCCGCTTGTGCAACCAACGCTCCGACCACCACCGCCCCAACCACTGCTGCCAAACCAGTCGTTCAGTCATTTACCTGTGAAGACAACGGTATGATTACTGCCGCCTATGCAGCGGATGGTCAAGCGGCCAACCTAAACGTCACCTTGCCAAAAGTAGGTCTACAAGACGCGAAAATCACGCTAGAGCAAGCAGTATCAGGCTCTGGCGTACGTTATGTAAACAATGTAAACCCAAAGACCACCTATGACTGGCATACCAAAGCAGACTTTGGCATTATGACCATCACCTCAGACAATGGTCAACAGTATCAAGTAAACTGCCAACTATAGTTATTGACTATAAATAATGTATTGAATAGTGTTTTTACACTTATGAATGATGAGAGTCAGTAGTGAAGCTACTGGCTCTTTTTTATTGTACCAACCGCAATCAAGACAATCCCAATGTTGGGAGGCAATGACTGATACCTGACATCCACGCCCTAAAAAGACGTGGCTTTACGGTGCTTTTTGATAAAAAATGATTGACTTCTCTTATATATTCGATATATAACATATTATATATTCTAATTAATGAATGTATTGCGATGCGTCTGTTACGTATCCATCAGAATATATGGGAGGCTGCTATGATTCATTTAAGCTACACTATCAAATGCTGGGCATTGGGCGTTGCTTTTTTTGTCGGCTTTTACTTCATGGTGCTGCTAAGTGACCCCAGTTTTAGCAAATATGTCTATATACTGGCCCTGAGTACCGTACTTTTTCCCATTGCCAAACGGGCCGTCGATGCGATGATGAATTTTTTTGCCCCAAACACTGAGCTGTTTAATGGTTTGTTACCTTCATTGCTGATCAATATTGTGATTTGGATATTTACCCCATTTATCGTAGCACTCGCAGTCATTGCCTTTATTTTGCATAGTATGGGCGTACTGACAGAGAATATCGGTCATTAGCCAATCGTAGTGATGGGAATGTCCGTAGTCAACCAGCGCACTCTCGCTATTGGCTCTCCTGTTTATGCTGCTAACGAGACCGTTATTTCTGCATCACAGCAAGCACAGATTGAAACGCTGCAAAATGAAGGTAAGACCGTTTCTGTTTTAATTGATGAAGGTAGCCATGAAGTACTGGGACTAATTGCCTTACGTGATGAGCTGCGAGCAGATTCTAAAACCGCAATAGCCGAACTTAAAACATTAGGAATACGCTCTGTCATGCTAACAGGTGACAATAAGCTTACCGCTAAAGCACTGGCAAGTGATTTACAAGTAGATTGGGAAGCCGAACTATTGCCAGAAGATAAGCTTGACCTGCTTAGTCGTATTAGAAGCAGTAATAAAATAGCCATAGTTGGCGATGGAATTAATGATGCCCCTGCTCTGGCAACTGCTGATGTTGGTATTGCAATGGGTGGTGCTACAGATGTCGCGATGGAAACTGCAGACATTGCACTACTAAAAAGTCGTGTTATCGATGTCGTTCATCTGATAAAGCTTTCACGAGCAACTATGAGAAACATCCATCAAAACGTTGTGTTTGCACTAGGTTTAAAAGGTATGTTTTTGATTACGACCATACTCGGTATCACAGGTTTATGGATTGCTGTTTTGGCCGATACAGGGGCTACGGTTTTGGTAACTCTTAATGCTTTACGCCTACTTAGGTTTAAGGGCTCAGATGAGTGAATGCCGCATAAGAATATCAAGAAAACCTCTTATAAAAACCAACAAAAACTGCGTTGCCTTTATAGTGAAAGACAACGCAGCTTCATAACAATTAGAGCTTTATTTATCAAAAATTAATTTGATTTACTTCTGGCTTTTTAAGTACTCTAACATAGTATCTGCATCTGACACTTCGAACGGGTCAGTTGGGCAGTTGTCACCGAAGTTAGGTTCTTTAAACACCTTTTTGATTTCTTTATTATCGACATACATTGAATAACGCCATGAGCGCATGCCAAAGCCAAGATTACTCTTATCCACCAGCATACCCATCTTACGAGTGAACTCACCGTTACCGTCAGGAAGTAAGAAAACGTTTTCACGGCCTTGCTTTAAGCCCCACTGGTACATGACAAAAGCATCGTTAACAGAAACACAAACAACTTCATCAACACCTAGCGCTTTAAACTCATTGTAAAGCTCTTCATAGCGAGGCAAATGACTGGTTGAACAGGTTGGTGTAAAGGCGCCAGGTAGTGAGAATACAACTACTTTTTTATTGGCAAATAACTCATCTGTGGTTAGATCATACCATTTGAATGGGTTTTCACCACCGATAGATTCATCACGAACACGAGTTTTAAAAGTTACATCAGGTACATGGGTAATCATTTTTATCTCCGAGTTAGGTTATTGTGTTTTTGTACTCTACTTTCTTCAGTTATATATTAACAGCTATACCAATCCTTGTTCAAACTTTAAGGTTATCTTTTGAACCGCCTCGGAATTGTCGGATACTCAACGCTCCAAGAGAATACGACAATGAAAACACGAAACTATACCCCTGAAATGAAAGAGCGAGCCGTCCGTATGCTGATCAAAGCAGCAAACGACTATCCCTCCATCTGGTCAGCCATTCAAGCCATTGCCCCTAAGATTGGCTGCACCCCTGATATTGTCGGCTGGAAAGTATCGAATCGTATGAATACTGATATGGTGATGTCAGCGTTAAATCAAGCCATTGCAGACAGAAACAACCCAAAAGATGTGATTCATCATAGTGATCGAGGGGTTCAGTACTTATCCATTCGCTATACTTCTAGGATGACGGATTCTGGCGTCATTGCATCTGTTGGTACCACAGGTGACTCATACGACAACGCATTGGCTGAAACGGTCAATGGACTGTATAAGTCTGAGGTGATCGAGTATCTACAAGAGCAATGGCACGGTATGAAAGACGTTGAACTAGCAACCTTTGAGTGGGTAGATTGGTTTAATAAAAAAAGATACATAGTGCGATTGGCTATGTGTCGCCTTTTGAGTTTAAAAAGCGGTATATAATGAGCTCTTTACCGTATTCGTTGTTTGCGAAAATCATTCGGTGATATCACAAACCTCGATTTAAATACCTGACTAAAGTAGCTTGGTTGATACCCGCACATACTGGCAACACTTTTAATGCTTAAATCAGGGCGACAGCGCAGTAGCTGGCAAGACTGTTCTAAACGATATTCCGTTAAATATTCATGGATACCAAGCCCCGTTTCATTTTTAAAGCCTTTTTTTAAATAACATTCATTTAAGGCCACTCGGCTAGCCAAACTAGTAATGGTCAGCTCGGTATGAAATTCATTTTGAATAATATTAATGGCCTGCTGTATCTTCTTTGCTATCATAACATCTTGCTGCTGGTAATGACTTCGATTCATTTGCTCTGGTATTTCTAGCAGCATCGCCAGCCAAGACAACGCCTTCGCCTGCATGCGCATACAGTCACTGAGCGTTTCACTGCGTGGCATGCGGCATATCTGCCAGCCTAGCTCTCTCAAGCTGGTCGGCACTTGTATCTGGGTCACCACCTGCTTACAACTGCCATCCACCAAATGCAATAGCCAACTAGGCAATGGCTGCTGCTTATGCAATGCCAACAGATATTCAGGACGAAACTGCAAGCTAGTATAATAGCTAGGTTTATTTAGCGCATCGTGCTTTTGTGCAGGGTAACGATAACCATTGGTCACATTCATTTGCTCATGATATAAATGCGGAAACGCAATCTGTTTATCTGTCTTTTTCACATCTGCAAACGCAAAACACACCCCCACATATCCATCGCTATTCATTTCTGGATACACAATTGGGGTCGCTGTTTGCATTTGCTCTCGCACCAGAGTAAACCCATCGGCTATCTGATAACTCTCCTGATATGCTTTGACATGCTCTGCCTGCTCCCCACCTGTCAGCTTGCGTATGTGCATACTTCCTAACTCATGGTCTTGCCATGGCAGTGCCTCAATCGCCACACTCATATGACTGCTCCTCTAACCTCTATCCATCTCAAACTGTCTTAAATATCACTTTTCAGTTAATCCACTCATCTCACCAAAACATCAACCCAGCATAAAAGCACGGCATCAAACTCTGACAACAAACACAGTCATCTTTTGATGGGCTGGTCTTTAACTGACGAAAATGTATACCTACAATTTTTCGACTCGCTGCTTCAACTTGCCATCATTCCTGATTTTGATAGCAATTCTTTCCTGATTGTGACACAAATCTTCACAAAATTATATGATAATCATTCTCATTAAATTGACTGCATATTTTTGAGGTTTGACCATGCTTGCTCTTCGCACCCCACTTTCTTTTGCTGTAAAAACACTCATGTTCGGCTCATTGGCTACGCTAAGCACCGTTGCCTTTTCAGCCTCAGACAGCACAGACCCAAGCAATGAAGATGTACCAACCACCACCCTAGACACCATCACCGTCACTGCCAGCTCTGGCGGTGTGACACCGACGGTCAATCAGCAAATCATAGAAAAAAGCACCATTCTCGACATGAAAGATGTGTTAAAAGACCAACCCAGCCTCTCCGTCAGTGGTGGCAACGGTGTCGCACAGCAGCTATACATTCGTAATATGGGAGAAAACGAGCTGACCTTTAGCGTGGACAATGTCAGTACCAGTGCGCAAGTATTTCACCATCAATCTCGCTTTATGTTTGATCCCGCCTTGCTTAAATCCATCAACATTGAAAAAGGCACAGGCGCAGCCAGCTCGGGTATTGGTGTTACTGCTGGCGCCATTCGCATGACAACAGTCAATGCCAATGATATGCTAGAGGCTGACAAAGATGTTGGAGCAATGATTGGTGGCGGCTTATGGACGCAGTTCAAACGGTGCAGTTGATGGCATCATCATGGGCAACATCGTTCATAATGACAACTACGAAGATGGCGATGGCAACGAAGTGCCCTATACCGAAATAGACCAAGAAGGCTATTTGGCAAAACTTGGCTGGAACATCAACCCAGACAACCGCCTTGAGCTGAGTCATCGCCGTGAGCAAATGAGCGGTGACATCGGTTTTCGCCCCAATCTTATCGGCACCTACGGCGACCAGACCATTTTTGATACCGAAACCACACAAGACACCACTAACCTAGCCTATCAAGGCTATGACATTGGTGGTGTCTACGCTCTTGATATCGATGCCAATGCTTTTTATAGCAAGACCGATGACGAGCGTAAACAAATCGACAATCTTTCTGCCCGCATTCCAGACCCGCTTAACTCCGAAGCAGAAACCACAGGGGCAAATCTGTCCGTCACCTATCCAGTGACAGATGCGCACAGACTGGTCACTGGTATCAACTATCGAGACAGCAAAATCAGCGCAGATGCCTATACAGTTGGCACTGGCGAAGAAGAAAAGGAAGAATATGGCGTATTTGCTGAAATGCGCTGGGACTTTGACCCCATTTTGCTGACCACAGGCGTACGCTACGATCATTACGACATCATCAACAACACCGAGCAAAACCTAAGCGATGGCATGGTCAGCCCCAGCATTGCTGCCACTTGGTTTGTAAATAACAACTTATCTCTTAACGCCAGCTGGTCTCAAGCCATCCAATCTCCAAAACTGTATGAATCTTTAATTCTGGCATTGGCCAATGGCGACCAACACAGCTTTGCCGATGACTTAGAAGCTGGTAAAGCGCAAAACGCAGAAATCGGTATTGAATGGATGGGGGATAATGGCTTTATGGCAGGCGCAAGCGTCTTTGACCAACGTTTTAAAGATTACATCAACACCTACGACACCGTACAAGCCAACCAAGGCGAACTCAAAAACCAAGGCTACGAGCTCAACCTAGGCTACAAAAACAACGGCATCAAAGCCTACCTTGGTATGTCGCACAATGACCCTGAGTTAAATGGCGAATATTACGGCTATGCCCTTGACGTTGTCCCAACGGGTGACAAATATGTTGCGTCGGTTTCTTATCAGTTTGACGACCCCCAGCTTGAGATTGGTGTCAAACATCGTCACATGGATGAATACCAATACCGTGAAGCGGATGAAACTGAAGACCGCACCATGCCAAAATATTGGGTCACCGATGTCTTCGCCAACTGGCAACCTTTCAACAATGACAGCCTGAGCCTCAACGCTGGCATCAACAACATTGCAGATAAAATGTATTACAACCAAAGCAACTTCCGCTCCACGCGCTTTACCGACTTAACCAACTGGAATGCCGAGCGTGGTCGCGAATACCGTGTGGGTATTAATTATAAGTTCTAATGCCATAACGTTTTAAGGCATGTCATCAAAATTAGTAGAGATATTTTAGAATAAGTTATACTAGGGCGTGTCCCTATTTTAAAAATGGTGATAACAATGAGATAAATTAAAGGCAAACAATGAAAATAGCGCAGGTAATATCAAGATATTGGCCCGCTATTTGACACCGTTTGCCAAAGATTTAGCCATTTTTAGCCCATTTAGTTGAGCCCCTAAGTGAGTTCACAATATATCTACCTCCAAAGGTCCTAGACTAAGTAATTTGGCGAATAAAATACATTCATAGTTTTAGTATAAAGTAGCCGCTCGCATAGGGTGCCCCTCACGCACCCTACTCACTATCCTTTATTTAACAGTTTATTAACCCACCTTATCCCACATTTTACTCAAACGCTTAGGTGACACCGCCATACGAGTTTTCATCGGTTGGGCAAACAGTTGAATGCGATACTCCTCAACCATCCAGCGATATTCACTGATGGCCGCATCGCTGGCACGGTTTGCCAGTCGCTCCATGTGCACATCTAGCGCATAAACACCGTCGAGATCAGCCTCGAGGTTGTGCTCCAGACGTTCGATACGAATCTCTAGCGCCTCAAGATAGCGCGGATACTGCTGCCACTGACTATAATCCATCCGATAAACAAAATCAGACAAATGCAAGTCCTCAAGCTGGTCTTCGATATCATCGATAGACTCGCCAAATATCTCCCGATCCAGCATGAGTAAGCTCTGACGAATACGTTGCCAGCGCGTATAGACGTTTTTGAGGGTTTTGATGACACTCTGCCCCGTCAATAAAAAATTGCTAACCACAGCCTCTAGCGTCTTTGCATACTCCTCCGTGGTAAAGGGTAGCTCTTCGCTCAGTTCAACTGCCACATCATCGGCGCTCTCAGGCAAATCCTCACTATGATCAAATAAGACGTAATGCTCTTCAAGCGTGGCATCAAGTGTCGCATCAATCACAATGGTCTTGAGCGCTTCCATATCACCCAGCGGGGCAAAGGCCAATTTAAATATCTTATCGATTTGACTGGTCAGCTGCTTTCTTTTGGCACCCAGCTTGCCTTTGATCAAAGTCAAGACCCCGATACGATGCGCCTGCAGTGCGGCATTGACATCGGTGTATTGATGAATCGATACCGCCTCACCCGCCTCATCTGCGACCAAGGCAGCAAATTGCTTCATCACTACGCCTGCGCTATGATGGTTTTTACTAAAGGCAAAATGCTCAGGGAAGTCCGTGTGTGCACCTTGCTGCTCATTGACCGCTTGACGGGTCTCTTGAGCATGACGAATCTGTAGCGTTTGTAGGTCGCGTCCTTTTTCAATGATGCGGTTTTTGTCATCGACCACACAGATTTGTGGCTGCAAATAACGATCAATGCTGGCCGGATTAAAGCTCGCTTCGCTCACCGACATAATGCCGCGGCGGTGTAGCGCTTGACACAGCTGCTTGAGCAGCCCCTGTCCGCTCTCGGGCTGTAGCTCATCAAAGAGACTGTCTGCCGTGTCAGGAATCGGTACGATCTGCCGGCGGATGTCTTTTGGTAGTGACTTTAGTAGTTGTAACACCAGCTCATAGCGCCAACCGGGCACGCCCCACAGCAGCTCAATAGCATCAAGCTGCGGCAATGCGACAAGCGGCACGCGAATGGTCACGCCATCGTCATCGCTTGATGGATCAAAGACATAACGTAGCGGCAGCTTTAAATCACCCAGCTTCCACACTTCTGGGAAGTCGCCTGTGGTCGGCGCTTAGCACGTCATCATCGGTAAAAAACAGATATTTACTATCATTTTTTTCTACCTCAGCGCGCCAGTCCTCAAAGGCTTTGCGACTAGCGACATGCTCAGGGATTTTTTTGTCATAAAACTGATACAGCGCCTCTTCATCGACGAGTAAATCGCGGCGACGCAATTTATCTTCGATACGCTCAACATGGGCGATTTTGTCCATATTGTGCTGCAAAAACGGCGCTTGCCGACCCAAATTACCCGTTACTAAACCGTCACGGATAAATATCTCCCGCGACTCTGCCAAATTGACCTGCTCATAGTTGGTCAGCTGCTTACTAACAATAATCAGCCCAAACAAACTAATCTGCGCGTAAGCTTTAACGCGGCCTGTCTTTTTGGACCAATGCGGCTCAAAATAATGGTACTTCAGTAAGTTGTCCGCCGCGGAGATGATCCACTCAGGTTCAATCTTGGCAACAGTACGCATAAACACTTGCGAGGTCTCAACCATCTCAAAGGCCATGACCCAAGGCGGTACTTGTTTAAACACAGTACTGGCTGGGAATATTTTGGCTTTTTGCTGGCGTGCTGCTAAGTACTCACCGCGATTTTCTGTCTTATGCGCGATGGTCGAGAGCAGCCCCGTCAATAGTGCGCGATGCAGATTGGCATATTTGACCGCTTTGACTTCCTCATCTTCCACACTGGTAGGGTCACTACTACCCGCCCCTTTTTTACCGCCTTTATCATCTGCAAGATTAAGATCCGTGACCATCTGCAGCAACTGCCGATGAGTCTGACTCCATTCACGCACGCGCGGGAAGCTCAGATAATGTTTTTTGGCAAACTGTTTGCGCTGATTACCAGATAATTTATTGCCGTCTTCGCCTTTTTCAAACAGCGCTTTCCATAGACTTAAATAAAACAAAAAGTCAGAGTCATCTTGACGAAACTCAGCATGCTTTTGATCCGCTTGCTGGCGTTTATTGGCGGGGCGCTCGCGCGGATCTTGTACGGCAAGCGCGGCGACAACAATGAGCATCTCACGGATACAATCAAAGTCGCTACCTGCCACCAGCATACGCGCCAGCCTTGGATCGATAGGCATACGCGCCATCTTTTGCCCGATACGGGTCAGACGCAGATGATCCAAAGTTTGTTTGCGTTTGGGTAGGTTAGCTTTGTCGTTTTTGGCAGTAATCGCGCCAAGCTCGTCAAGCAATTTATGCCCATCAGTCACCAAACGGCTATCGGGCGGCTCGATAAATTCAAAATTCTCGACGCTACCTAAACGCAGGTTCGCCATCTGCAAAATAACGGATGCAAGATTGGTTCGCAGTATCTCAGGCTCGGTAAACTCTGGACGACCGCTAAAGTCCTCTTCACTATACAGACGAATACAAACGCCCGGCGCGACACGGCCACAGCGGCCTTTACGCTGATTGGCAGCCGCTTGTGAGATCGCTTCAATCGGCAAACGCTGTACGCGCGAGCGATAAGAGTAGCGTGATATGCGCGCAAAGCCCAAGTCAATCACGTAGCGAATGCCGGGTACGGTCAGTGCAGTCTCAGCGACGTTGGTAGCAATCACAATACGCCTACCGCGACCTGACGGCTGAAAGATACGCTGCTGCTCTTCATAAGTCTGCCGTGCAAACAGTGGCAACACTTCGGTGTGCTTGGGTCCATGACGAACCAGCACATCTTGCAGCTCACGAATCTCTGCTTCTGTCGCCGCAAATATCAAGATATCTGCTTGGTCGGCATGACCTTTATTTTGCGCATCGCTAAAGCACTCTTCGACAGCAGCAACTACCGCACGCGGTAGATTTTCTTCGAAATCATCGTAGCTGTCGTCATCTGAGCTACCCACTGGCTCATCGGTCAGCGGGCGATAACGTACCTCAACAGGGTAACTGCGGCCTTCGACATTAAAAATCGGCGCAGGGACATTACGCTTGAGCTTACTATCATAACGGCTGAAGTATTCACTAAAACGCTTGGTATCGAGGGTGGCTGAGGTAATAATGACTTTTAAATCAGGGCGTTTGGGTAGCAGTTTTTTTAGATAACCCATAATAAAGTCAATGTTTAGACTACGCTCATGCGCCTCATCGATGATGATAGTATCGTATTTACTCAAAAACCGATCATGACCGAGTTCGGCCAATAAGATACCATCGGTCATCAGCTTCACGACCGATTGCGCTGACCCCTGTTCGTTAAAGCGAATCTTAAAGCTAACGGTATGACCAAGCTGCTCGCCAAGCTCCTCGGCGATACGGTTGGCCACACTACGTGCTGCGAGCCTACGCGGTTGGGTATGCCCTATTTGCCCCGTGATGCCGCGCCCTGCCAGCATCGCAAGCTTCGGCAATTGCGTGGTTTTACCAGACCCTGTCTCACCTGCGACGATGATGACTTGGTTGTCAATGATGGCTTGCACGATGTCATCAGCGCGCTGACTGACAGGCAAATCTAGGTTTAAGGTGGCTGGCAAATTGTCTGGGATACTATCGATACGCGCTTGCACCGCTTGCTGTGAGCGGGTTTTTATTTTTTCGTATTGCGCCCGTTTTTTGCTCAGGATGTCTGCCGCTTTAGGCGAGTCATTTTTGTGAGCGTTGCTATTGGCTGCTTTGTTTTTAGTCACAGCGGCTCGTGCCAGCTCGCGCTCTAAACGCCCAAGGTAGTAGCTGTCTTTGGCAAGGACGGGTAGATCAGAAGTATCGACTTGACTCATCGTACCGGTAGCGGCCTGCGCTGCTGTACTTTTGACATCTAATTGAGAGGGGGTGTTTGTTTGTGGTTTAGTTTGTTGCGATTTTTCAGTTTGATTCGGCATATTTGCTTAGGCTATTTATTATTTAAAAGTGCTTAGATTATGAGGGTTATGCAGGTACGATTCAAGCGGCTTGTCGTACTTGCCTAGCCTTCAGAATAACTTACTCAATCTGCCGCTTGCCGATTATTGATACTATGTTGAGGTGAAAAACAAAAACCCGATGTCCAATAGTCATGGAAACATCGGGTTTTGTCTGTACTGGTATGTCTTAGTCGGACATATTTGAGGCTATATCAAGAAAAAATACGCCCACAATCCAACAACGACGGTGGCAATGATGTTGAGTATTACCCCTGTGCGGACCATCTCAGATTGTTTGATCAACCCAGTACCAAAGACAATGGCGTTTGGCGGTGTCGCAACAGGTAGCATAAAAGCACAAGATGCGCCAATACCGATGACCAGCACCAGCACCTCATGCGGCAGACCCATTTGCTCAGCAATTGCTGCAAATACTGGCACCAGCAGCGCAGCTGACGCGGTGTTTGAGGCAAACTCAGTCAAAAAGATAATAAAGGCTGACACCGCAATCATCACCAAGATCAGCGGCGCAGAAGACAGCGCACTTGCCACCGTCTCACCCAGCACCAATGATGCGCCCGATACTTTTAAGATCGTCGATAGCGCAATACCGCCACCAAACAGCATAAGCACACCCCAATCGGTATTGTCCGAGACTTGCTTCCATGATACCAGACCCAGACTGACCACCGCGGCGGCCGCTGACAAAGCAATGACAGCATCGGTATCAGTGATATCGAGCGCTGCACCAATTTTTTTAGAAAATATCCAGCTAAAGGCAGTGATAATAAAAACGATAATCGTCACAACTCGCGGCTTGTTCCACGCGATTGGCGCTTCATCGAGTACAGTGATTGTGCGGTTGAGGTTGGGTTTTAAAAACACATACATCGCCCCCAAGAGCAGCGGCAACAACACTACCATCATGGGTACACCAAACTTCATCCAATCTACAAAGGCGATGTTGAGCGCTTTTGCCGCAATAGCATTAGGCGGCGAGCCCACGATAGTACCCAAGCCCCCAAGGCTGGCTGAGTATGCGATACCCAGCAGCACAAAAACAAAAGTGCCGCGGTCTTTTTCGCGATCCACTTGCGTGAGAATACCCAGCGCCAGTGGCAGCATCATCGCCGCTGTAGCAGTATTAGATATCCACATCGACAAAAACGCGGTCACGGCAAATATTAAAAACACCGCCGTACTCAGCTTACCACCTGACATTGATAAGATCTTTAGGGCGATTTTTTTGTCTAGCTGTTGTACATGTAAGGCGGCCGCCAGTGCAAAACCACCAAAAAACAAATAAATAGTCGGGCTGGCAAAGCTTTGTAGGCCAATCTTGGCATCAAACTCAGGTATGCCAACCAGCGCCCCGACCACGACGACCAGCAGGGCGGTGATAGTCACGTGTACCGCCTCTGTCAACCACAGCACACCGATAAAAAACAGCACCGCAAGGCCTTTATTGGCATTGATTTCAAAGGGTAAAACGTTATAGATAATCATAGCGATAATGGCGGCGATGGCTACTACTATCAGCCCTTTACCCGTCCCCTTCGGAAAGGTATCGGTAAATAAATACTCATTGCCATCATCAGGAAGATGGCTGTCTAGTTTTTGCTTTGACATAAAATGTCCTTATTGATCCAAAGACAGTGTAAAAAAGACCCTAAAGATAAACCAAAGAGAGAGTATGAATTGTGATAACTGGCGGGTTATCAGCAAAAAACAGGCTGTCATCATAGCAGAGATATCGTAAAAAATGCGCCTGACAAAGCACTTGATTGACCTGTATCAATACTCGTTTATAAGAATGCTTTAAACTCAATTACTTATCTAAGCAACATTTTTCGTCATCGATGGCGCTGCTAGCAAATACCGTTTTGCCAAGTAGAAAGGATCATGCGCTTTAGTTATGAGTCTTCAGTTACACATCGTCACTAAACACGCATACACACTATATGTACAACACCACCATGCTCTTTCATACTAGGCCATGTCCTCAATCAAATTGACAATAACTATTAGGAGCATTTCATGACAGACGACAATAAAACAAACTCGACCACAAAAATGGCTCGTAAAGATATCAATCAAGATGGCCTTGACAAAAAAGACCAGCAGCGTACCGACGACTCTGCTCTAGACATGATGCAAGGCATGCATGAGCACGAAGATCATAACGAAGAAAGCGATAAGTAATTCGCTGGTTTTTCAAATATGTTTCTAGTTTCAATATAAGCGCATTGCCATTGACAATGCGCTATTTATGTATTGTTTGCTATAAGCGCTCATTAGAATGATGAGCGCTTTCTTTTATGAGCACGTGTCCTAGACTTTTTTTTAAGATACGCTCTTTTTTAGTTTATCTTTATTTTAATTATCTTTTCTCCGGCAAGCGGTCTGAGACATAGTTATAAATAAACGCCGCGCTAAGTACGATGCTAATGGGTACAAACAGCGCATCATAACCGACCTTTGCAAATAAAAACGCCCCAAGCGCACTACCACCACAAAAGCAGTACCAGATAATCGCTTGAAACCCTAAGGTAGGCTTGCTAATGGCACGACCTGCCAGCCAGTTTCCGATGGCCGCACCCATATCTGAGGTAAGACCTGTCAAATGAGTCGTGCGAATGACTGCCCCACTATAAGTCGCTACCATGGCATTTTGTAAACCGCAGGCCATCGCTGCCGCCAGCTGCCCTAAGTAGTCATGCTGCTGATATAGCCAATAACTGAGCAGCAGTAGTGCCGCCTCGATATATAATGCGCGGCCATAACGTCGCCCAAGCTTTAGGGACGTCTGCCCGATCACATAACCGCTCAATATCGCACCTGCCAAAAACGACAGTAGCAGCACGTCTGCCCGATCACATAACCGCTCAATATCGCACCTGCCAAAAACGACAGTAGCAGCGCCCCGATATACAAGATACTACGAGCATCCATGTAAGCGACTGCAGCGGCAAACAGACTCACATTACCCGTGACGTGCGAAACAGAAAGACGCGCAAAGCCCATCAGCGCCGCTGTATTTACGCAGCCGGCACTAAACGCTAAAATCGCGCCGCCCCATAATATCCACTTTGGTAGTTTGGTGATCATATCTGTCGTTTCATGGTCTAGGGCCAAAAAGCCTTCATTATAACCAAAAAAGACAGCCCATAGGCTGCCTTCTGTCTTTGCTAAATAATATCACTGAATATGTCAGATCACGCACTTATCTTGAGCGGCTACTTTGACTCATCAGCCATCATTAGCTGCTCGCTGATGGCCACGGTATTGAACCCAGCATCCACAAACATAATTTCACCGGTGATACCTGAAGCCCATGGTGATAGCAAGAACAACGCTGCGTTACCGACCTCTGTTTGGGTGATATTGCGTTGTAGCGGCGCTATCTTTTCGCTGATATCGAGCATTTTTCTAAAAGATTTGATACCACTGGCGGCCAGCGTACGGATAGGCCCTGCTGATATAGCGTTGACACGGATGCCTTCACCGCCCATCGATGTCGCTAGATAACGCACACTGGCCTCCAAGCTTGCCTTGGCCATCCCCATAACATTATAGTTTGGCAATACTGAGATACTACCTTCATAAGTCAGTGTCAGCATCGAGCCATGACGCATGGCCAGTAGCGACCGCGCCTCTTTGGCCAATGCTACAAAACTGTAGCTTGAGATATCGTGCGCGATTTGACTGCCCTCACGAGTGGTAGCGCTAACAAAATCGCCATCGAGCTGATCCATTGGCGCAAAGCCAATAGCATGTACGACGCCATCGATACCATCGCCCCAATGTGCGGTGATTTGCTCAAAGCAAGCGGCGATAGAGTCATCTGAGGCGACATCACACTCTAACACCAAGTCTGCCTCAAATGCTTCGGCTGCCATATCTACCCGTTTTTTGATTTTCTCATTTGGATAAGTCAAAATCAATGAAGCGCCTTCACGGTGCAACGCTTCTGCGATCGCCCATGCGATAGAGAGTTTACTTGCGATGCCAGTTACGACAAATCGTTGTCCTTGCAGTAGCATAATATTTCCTTTTGAATCGTTCGAGAGTATAAATGCTCATTATAAGTATGATAAAAAGATGACTCATTATACACGAATTGATTTAAGTAAACAGTCGTAAACTGTACTTACTGATACAGATGCTGGTATCCTCTATGTTATGGTGATGCCTGATGTCGATAAAACGCGCAACTCTGGCCACAGCAGTATGAAGTTAAGCCTTTTTCAAGTATAATCACAGCCCTTCCCAGCTTGCACAATTTTTATAAAAATCCCTTACAACCCTTGCTCATAATCGAGTATTTGTAACTGAGGATTTAGCGTTAAGCTACACCCACATTTTGGATGGCTGCCAAACTTATGAGTAATACCCCCATCATCACTCCAGATTATAAAGAAAATATCGACTCTTATCGTCAATTGATTGACTCAACTGGCGAAGACTTAAATCGCCCAGGCTTACTAGACACGCCTGCGCGAGCAGCAAAGGCGTTTTCTTATTTGACGCAAGGCTATCATCAAAGCTTAGAAGAAGTCGTCAATGACGCGGTATTTCCATCGACCAATCGCGAGCTTGTATTGGTGCAAAACATCGAGTTTTACTCGCTGTGTGAGCATCATATGCTACCGTTTCATGGCGTGGCGCATATCGGTTATTTACCAAATGGTCATGTATTGGGTCTGTCAAAGTTTGCGCGCATCGTCGATATGTTTGCTCGCCGCTTGCAAATCCAAGAAAACCTAAGCGAGCAAGTCGCCCAAACCATCATGGATGTGACAGGGTGTCGCGGGGTAGCTGTGGTAATGGATGCCTCGCATATGTGTATGATGATGCGCGGCGTCAACAAACAGCAGTCAACCACCCGTAGTACCGCCATGCTGGGTGAGTATCTTCACGACAATCAAGCACGTAATGAGTTTTTGGACGCGGTGCCCAAGCGTCGGCCGGCGTTTTAATGTCGCAAGCAATCAAGCCTAACACCTAAACCCAGATAAACGCCCAAACAAAACCCAAAAAGGATACTGCGCTCAGTATCCTTTTTTGTCACTTTTCGTCAGCCTTAGACGCTCGGCTGCATCTGAGCGCTCCAGTCGCCGTGCCAGCCTGTGCTTTAAACAAGAGCGCCCTAAGCGACCGCATTCGCCGTCTTGGCAGCAGCACTATGCTGTTCACTGGCGTATTTGATCCTTGTTAAGATGTCTTTGATTTCGGCAGGTGACAGATAAGTTGGGACCGCATAAGTATCACTGACTTCTTTTGCCGCCGCTTTTGCGATGTCATCAAAATCACTGCTTTGCATGCCTCTTACCGCTGGGTCGATGTGTAAGCTAGCAATCAAGTCGCGCACTTGCGCGATTAGATGATCGGCGATCTCAGCATCACTATTACCAGCGTTGCCTTGCCTGATCATTCCTGTCTGCTTGGCCAGCTTGGCCAGTCTTTTTTTGCTTGCTTGACGATTGACGTCTAGCACATAAGGCAAGACGATGGCATTGGCACGACCATGAGGAATACCATAATACGCCCCTAGCTGGTGCGCGATGGCATGGACATAGCCAAGACCCGCTTTGTTAAAGGCGATGCCACCATAATGTGCAGCTATCCCCATCTCTTTACGTGCTTCTAAATTACCACCATCTTGATACGCCAGTGGCAGATACTGCATGACAGATTTTACCGCAGACGCGGCATAATAGTCGGTCTCAACACTGGCGTTGACACTCATCCATGCCTCCAAGGCATGAGTCAAAACGTCAATACCAGTATCCGCAGTGATATGCTTAGGCATCCCTTTCATAATCACAGGATCGATAGCGGCTGCTAGGGGTACCATTCTGGGGTCAATCGACAGCGCTTTTTGGTGAGTTTTGTCATCAGACACCACCGCGCCTAGGGTCGCCTCTGAACCAGTACCAGCAGTGGTAGGAATACAATAAAGCGGTACAGAGGGCTTTTTAGCTTTTAAAAGTCCGATTAATTGCTCAGGCTGGCATTTATTGCCTTGGGCCATGGCGATCATTTTGGCCGCATCGATGACCGAACCGCCGCCGATGGCAATGATCGAATCGCACTTGGCGGCGACAGATTGGCGCAATCCTTCTTTGACCACAGCAAACGTTGGGTCTGGCGTGATACCATCATAGATATGGTAGCGGATATTTTTCTCATCCAGATAGTCGGTGACTTTGGCAGGGATGCCCAGCTTATTAAGCACAGCATCTGTGACGATAAAGACATGAGCGTTGCATTCATTTATCAACATATCGCACAGCTCCTCGCATGAGGTCTCACCGACAAACAACATCGGTCTTCTAATCGGCACAACATAAGAAAATGCTTTTAGCACTTTGGCGCGAGTCTTGGCGACCGCCAGATAGCCTGCATGCTGTAAACCATTGGTATTGATCAATTGAGAGAGACGGTTTGGGTGTTTCATGGGTACAAAAATCCTTTTTTATGATGTCTTTAAACCATGCCAGATACCCTATCACTGCTGTATCAAGCAAACGACTGTTTAAATTTATTGTACCACTGCCGTTTTTGTGATGTCGCATTTACTGTGAACTGCCTTGTTCTACTTTTCACGTTATTCTGCTTTTTACGTTGTCATATTGTCACACTATCACGGCCAAAACTGTCGCAAACGCGCTTAGCCGCTATCCTTAGCCAGCCAGTGCTCGTTGTCTCGTCCAAAAAACCAAATCATCACTATAGGTGCCAAAATAATTAGCCAAATACCATAAATAATCGGCAAACCTAGCGCTACAGCAGTATAGCTTAGCCCAATGACCACAAAGGCCATTAGTATCGCCATCATATTACGACTCGACTTACGGCAAATCAGCGCCCGCAGTATTTCCCATCAAAAGCGAGAAAATCCATTGGTCTCTTTTCAAAGAGTGGTGCTGGGTGGACATAATACCTACAGTAACATGGAGTATCCAAAGACTTCATTTACCCCTGATGTCTCTTTGCTAGCGATTACCCCGGTTTTATGGCTGCGCTATTTAGGAAGGTTACTCTCTATCAATACCAGCATCACGCCGCGCTTTAGTGTGAGGCTATAGAGGCAGAGTGTCAAATTGATCCCAATGACCCTCACGATTTGAATATATATCCACCTGAGGGTAACATCCAAGATAAATTATCACTGCGCTACAAGCTTGTTTTTGCTACTGTTTTATTTGTATCTACTATTGTCATGCTGATCTTTTCAGCATTTTATATTGATGCGCTAGGCAAAGTTAAAGGTGGTAACTATCCCAGTCTGCTTGATGGACTACTCAGTATGCTGTATTTTGGTATGTTATAAAGTGATATAGAGCGGAAAAATAAGATAGTGTTGTTTAATTACAGGATGTATAATGCTGTTATTTTTCGACTTTTGTTATTTAAAATAATGATTTACAATCCTCCTAATAATACTCACTCCATAGAAAAGCTACTAAGCCGACCTTGGGAAGGAAGCATACCTGCGTATCGAGAAAAAATATCTAGTATAGAGAAGCTAAGCCGTGATGTGCATGAGGTAAACCCAGATTACCTACTGTTTCACCCCATTATTAACTCATATCAATTGGTTGGTTTTTTAATGACCTATTGCTTTAGTTGGTTGTTTGGGCAGTCATTGTTTTTGATGGTAGCTATGGTTATGTCAGTTATTAATGATGGATCTATATTTTATTATTTCTTAGCTTTTTTTATTGCTATTTTAAACTTTTTAACATTTGGACTGCTACCGTATATAGCATATAGACAGTTTAGAAATAAAAAATCCTACTATAATAAAATTGTATTGTTAAAGCAGACCCAGCAAGTTGCCTATTATGAGCATAATCGTAAGCAAGCGCCTGTTTTTCATTTAATTAATTATAAAGATATTGTCGCCTCAGTCAGACGTAACAACGGCGTCGTATATGAAGCCCTAAACTTGCATGTGATTGATCCGAAAACCAACCAAACCATTCAAAGTATTAATCTCGAAGACATGCAACTTAGCCCTTACGACCAATGGACGTTTATCCGTACCTATATGGAGCGTCCCGCAGACGAGCTACCGCTTGATCCACGATATGCCCACGCGTGTCCAACAGACATCAGCACATCGCTACTGGCTTGTGCCGATATTGCTCAAGAGAAAAAAGACAAGGGTCTGACTGGACTACAACATGAAGTGACTTTTATGGGTTGGTTGCGTGCTTGTACCGTCAGTTACTTAGACTTGGCCGAAGGCAATATCTATCAATCGAGTGCCAATCCTGCCTTACATCCTGAAGTGCAAAGACGGCTCATGTGGGACGGTGAGCACAATCCGTATAACATCCTACCTGTCACAGAAGAGCGCAAGGCCGCCTTTAACAATCAAAACCGAAAAATGAAAATAAAATGGTACTCAGGCATTGCAATTAATGTCATATGGTTTGTGGGGTCGATATTGTATGTGATGCTGGTGATTGCCTAGATGAAAACTGGAATGTGTTAAATGCAACTACGCAACGACTTTGCCACTCATATTAGTGAGCTTAACAATCCTATTGACCGTCCCTATACCACCAGTATAGATAAAAGCTTATTAGAGAGTACTGAAGATATTGAACATCTTAATAAAGAAATTCACGACGTCAATCCTGATTACTTAACATTCCTACCTGCGTACTTTTGGGTGTTTTATTTTGCGATTGGTTGGGTTTACTTTTCTTCTTTCATATTTTTTATTAGTTCTATTGATGAAATACTTCGCTTAGAAACTTCTAATGTCCCTCTACTAGTGTTAGATATTTTTATATTATTATTAATGTTTATAGTATTCTGTGCACCATTAGTATTACTTCTCTATCAATTTATTAGAAAGCATCCCATTCGCACCCAATATTACTTCTTAAAAAAAGAGCAAAAAATAGCCTACTACTATCGCCCACTATGGAAATTTAGACAGCCCTACGAGCTAAAGATAGTGGACTACAAAGACGTTATTCCAGACCTGCATCAAGATCCATACAATCGAGCGTATACACCGCTTAACTTGTATGTCGCTGATCCTGAGACCGGAGACGTCACCCATCATCTAAAGCTAGAAGATTATAGAGTCAACCCACGCGTACAATGGGCATTTATCCGCACTTATATGGAAAGCCCAGCGAATGATCTGCCAATAGACTCTCAGTTCTGCGAAGCTTATCCAGTTGACACAAGCAAATCACTATTTGCCTGTGCTGATATTATCTATCGCAAAAGCGGCATACTACCTAGCAATCATTCAGGCGGCGATCAGATCATGGTCTTTATAATAGGCTCAATAATAGCCTTAGGTAATCTATTTCAGGCCAATCATTATCAATGTACCAAGCGAGCTATATTACATCCCGACGTACAAAAGCTTTTAACTTGGGACGGTCAAGATAATCCATATCCGATACAGCCTATAACTGATGAAGCCAAACTAGCCTTTGAAGGTAGAAATTGGGAGGTCAATGTCAGATGGGTATGTATCATACTCATCAACGTTGGCTTGTTTGTATGGGCAGTGGTGGCTTATAATAGCTAGCATATATAGTCGATACACTCTAAAAATGTCATAGCGCTACTGGGATGAATTTTGCGCAGCCTCTGGGAACGCAGCAAGCAAGTAAAATTTATACCAGTAGCGCGTTTAAATCCATAACAGTTTTACATTCAGCTAACTATAGTCAATTCTTTGGGCGTTGAATTGGAATATTTTTTTCTTCGAGATCTTTAAGACGCAACCAACCTGTCTTTGAACCCTTTAGATAAGAAGTCTCTACCCAATCATCTTTAGTAGATATCACCTCAATCTCATCACCTGCTATAAAATATGATGAAGTCTTAGAATTAATATTAGGCTGCTTATATATAAAAGCTTTTTCTACATTTATAATATATTCTATAGCATGTAATTCTGAATCTGTATTTATTTTGGATATTTGTTGATTTTTATTTTTAAGTAATATTGCATGTTTACGAGCAGAAACACCTAAGTCAGCAGGAAACTCTTTAAGCATCCAAATTACTTTTTTTTCTTCTAAAGTTAAAATTGCTTTGCCTTGTATATTATCAAATGAACTATCAAATGTTATTAAATATTGATTATCACCTATAGCAAAACCTTGAAAATCGTTAAGACAGTCAATTTTCTTACCATACCTACTAATATAGCAATATTTACCTTCAATATTGGATATAGATAAGTCATCTATATCTACAGATAAAGACGAGATAGGTTCCTGATTAGAGTCATAAGTATCGACGCTCCATTTACCGAGATACTGTGAATAGTTGCGACTGTCTGACTGACTAGAGATAGAATTAGAGGTAGATAAGGTATTACCTTGTTGATGATCAACCGTTTCTGAACTACAACTGGATTGGAACAACATTAAAATTGATAATAAAATCAGTTTTTTGAAAACAGTCATAGTTGATTCCTTATACTCTTTGTCACAAATTAATCTAATTGTGTAAAATACTGTGGACTAAGTTTCAAATATTAGCATTCAAATAACTTTCAACTCTATTGAGCCAACCTTTAATATATTTACTATTTTTAGGTCTCTGTCTTACAAGCATATGGTAATATAGTAACCTGACCACAAAAATGTTATAAAACAAATCAACTAAACGATTACCACTATAAACAACTAAGACTTACTCCCTAGATTACCGCAAACAAGTTTTAAAAAGCTTAGATGAGGGCATGACCTTTGCCGAAGCTGCTGTTTTCTATGATATCAGTCCAACGACCATACAGAAGTGGAAAAAGCGTCTTCATAGTAAAACCACCCGATATATTAAGCCCTACAAAATAGAGGATGAAGCCCTAGCTCAAGATGTCAAAGACCACCCTGACGATTATCACTATGAGCGAGCACAGCGTTTTAATTGTAGCCCAACAGGCATCAGCAAAGCCTTAAAGCGTATTGGTGTTAGCAAAAAAAAAAGACACTTGAGCATCCCAAAGCTTGTCCACTAAAGAGGGCTCACTACCTACAAAAAC